>NZ_JAUBOQ010000009.1:0-697 GCF_036700325.1 Microcoleus sp. Z1_B2 | reverse complement strand
AATGTTGCCAGTGCCTTTTTGTACGGCTTCACTCAAGGTGACGACTAAATCAGCAGCAACTGCAACAGCGGTGGCGTTATCTGCGGGGGTGAAAGTGGCTGTGGGGGCTGTGGTATCAACGACAGCCGCAGTGGTGAAATTCCAAGCAGTTGCGCCTGTAGTACCGGCATAATTATTACCAGCTAAATCTTTAATTGAACCGGCGGCTATTTCAACGTAGTAATCAGTACCAGGCGCTAAATCTGCTGTGGGATTAACGGTGACGGTACTACCGCTAACGGTGACATTTGTTGAGGTGACATCAATGGTTTCCACCACTGAGTTATCCGATACTTTCTTTATGACAATATTGCCAGTGCCTTTTTGTACGGCTTCACTCAATGTGACGACTAAATCAGCAGCAACTGCAACACTGGTGGCGTTGTCTGCGGGGGTGAAAGTGGCTGTCGGGGCTGTGGTATCAACGGCAGCCGCAGTGCTGAAATTCCAAGCAGTTGCGCCTGTAGTACCGGCATAATTGTTCCCTCCTAAGTTTTTAATTGCACCAGCAGCAATTTCAACGTAGTAATCAGTACCAGGCGCTAAATCTGCTGTGGGATTAACTGTGACGGTACTACCAGTAACGGTGACATTGGCTGAGGTGACATCAATGGTTTCTACAACTGAGTTGTCGGAGACTTTCTTGATGACAATATTG
>NZ_JAUBOQ010000008.1:0-166373 GCF_036700325.1 Microcoleus sp. Z1_B2 | reverse complement strand
AATCTGGAATAAAACGGGTGGCAATCCTTTTTTCTTGACCCAATTACTCCAAGCACTTTATCAAGACTCTCTTTTAAGATTTGAATTTAATCAGATTACAAATGAGGGAAGTCAAACGGGCTGGTATTGGAGTATCGATGAAATCCAAGCCATTGGAATCACCGATAAAAGTGTAGTGGAACTGGTAGCTTCTCGCATTAAAAAGCTACCCGAACCCACGCAAGAAGTGTTGAAGCTAGCAGCTTGCGTGGGAGATAAATTTGCTCTAGATGTGCTGTCACTTGTTAGCGAAAAGTCAGCTAATACTACAGCAACTGAACTTTATTCAGCTTTACAATCCGGGTTAATTCTGCCATTGAGTGATGCCTATCGCATTCCTTTAGTTTTCGATCGAGCCGAATCAATCAACCTCAAGTTAGACACTTCGCGGGTTAGTTACAAATTTTTGCACGATCGCGTTCAGCAAGCCGCATATTCGCTCATTCCCGAAGACCAAAAGCAATTAACCCATTTAAAAATCGGTCAACTACTGTTACAGAATACTCCACCAGACAAGCTAGAAGAAAACATCTTTGATATTGTCAATCAATTGAATGTTGGAATTGACACGATTAGCCAACAATCAGAAAAAACTCAGTTGGCACAATTAAATTTAACTGCTGGACGCAAAGCCAAAGCGGCTGCTGCCTATGAAGCGGCTGTTAGGTATTTGCGGGTTGCTATGGAATTATTGCCGGCAGATTCTTGGCAATGTCACTATGACTTAACGTTAGAAATCTACGAGTCAACAGCCGAAGCTGAATACTTAAATGTCCACTATGAAGATTCAAAAAAGCTGGTTGATATTGTACTGCAAAAAGCTAAAATATTACTGGACAAAGTGAATGTTTATGAACTTCAAATCCAGTCTTATAACGCTCAAAATAGAGTGGTAGAAGCACTAAATACAGGACTGGAAGTGCTGAAACTATTAGGCATTTCTTTTCCTCAAAATCCCCACGCGCTACATATTATGGCGGGACTGAGTAATACCAAACTGAGCTTGGGATTGAAACGAATTGAGGATTTAGCTAACTTGCCAGAAATGATCGATCCCGAAAAACAAGCAGCCATGCGGATTTTATCAGGGATTCTCAGCAGTGCTATTCAGGCAAAACCCCCACTGATACCGCTGCTGGCATTTAGGATGGTCAAGCTGTGTATTAAATACGGTAATTCGCCTTATGCAAGTATTGCCTACGTTTATTATGGCGTAGTTATGTGCAAGCTAGGGGACATTAGTTTGGCATACCAATTCGGTCAACTAGCAATTAGGCTGTTAGACAAATTTCCCTCCCGTTCAATCAAAAGTAGAGTTTATGCAACATTTGGTTCTTTTATTCACCACTGGAAAGCCACTCTCAAGTCAGGATTAGGCGATCTAAAAGAAGGTTTTAAAAATGGGATGGAAACTGGAGATTTGGAATTTGCTGGTTATGCTATAGGTGCATATTGCTTAAACCAACTGTCGATAGGAGAGCCTCTTGATTTGGTGGAGCAGGAAACTGGTAAATATATGAAACTAATGCAGCAATCTCAACTTGAAATGGCTGTACAGTATATAAGTATAGGCAGGCAGACAGCGCTCAATTTGCGCGGTCAAGCTGTCGAGCCCTGTCATTTAGTCGGTGAGAGATTTAATGAAGTCAAAACGCTCCCCATTTTAATAGAATCTAAAAACTTTTTTTTAGTGGGTTTGGTTTATCATGCCAAAACTCAGCTTAATTTTATATTCAAAAACTACGCTCAAGCTTTAGAAAATTCAAGGTTATTTGAGAAACATGAGGAGTCTGTAGCCGGATTCGATGTGGTTGCTCTGAATAATTTTTACTCATCTCTCAGTATGATAGCTTTGTATCCAGCAACTGGCAAAGAGGAACAAAAGCAATATTTGGCAAAAGTGTTGCAAAACCAAAAGAAAATGAAAAAATGGGCAGTTCATGCTCCGATGAATTATCAACACAAATACGACTTGGTTGCAGCGGAAAAAGCGCGAGTGTTGGGGCAAAATACTGAAGCAATGGATTTGTACGATCGCGCAATTGAGGGAGCCGCAAAAAACGGTTACATTCAAGAGGAAGCATTAGCCTATGAATTAGCAGGAGAATTTTATCAATCTTTGGGTAAAGAGATAGTTTCTCAAGCATATCTGACTAAAGCCTATTATGGATATATCCATTGGGGAGCCATCGCTAAAGTTAAACACTTAGAATCAACACATCCTTTCTTAGCAGCACAGACGCGCACAATTCCAACCCCAACCCTCGATGTCACCCGCACTACCACGGGAAATACTACCAGTAGTAGTTTAGGCGATTTATTAGACTTAGCTACTTTTATTAAGTCGGCGCAAGCCATTAATGGTGAAATTGTTCTAGAAAAATTGTTGACCAAATTAATCAAAATTATTTTAGAAAATGCAGCGGCTCAAAAAGTAGTGCTGCTGCTGGTGAAAAACGAGAACCTCTGCATAGAAGCTACTGGAAGTTTCGCGGAGGATAAAGTGACACTCTTACCCTCTATTCCCGTAGAAAATAGTCAAGATGTTCCCCTGTCTGTGATTAATTACGTACACCGCAGTCAAAAGCATCTAGTTTTAGACAATGCGACTGTCGCGGAACCTTTTAACGTAGATGCCTACATTCAGAAATATCAACCCAAATCAATTCTCTGTTTGCCGATTATTTATCAATCTCAGCGGCGCGGAATCATTTATTTAGAAAATGCTTTGACAGTAGGAGCTTTTACAGCAGAGAGAGTTGAAGTATTCAAAGTGTTAATTTCTCAAGTTGCTATTGCTGTAGAAAATGCTGGTTTGTACGCGCGGGAGAAAGAAAAATCTCAACAGTTAGAAAAATCTTTCAATGAATTGCAACAGGCGCAACTGCAACTCATTCAAAGCGAAAAAATGTCTGCTCTCGGCAACTTAATTGCAGGGGTTGCTCACGAAATTAACAATCCGCTTGGTTTTATTGCGGGCAATCTTGATGCTGCTGCTGAGGCTAGCTTAGATTTGATTGATTGCTTACAACTTTACCAAGAAAAATTTCCTAATCCTGGAGATGAATTACAGGATAAAGCATCAGAGATTGATTTAGAATATTTGATTGAAGATTTGCCGAAAATGCTTTTATCTATGAAATCAGGTACAGAGCGCATCCGCAATATTAGCAAGTCTTTGCGGACTTTTTCTCGCGCTGACAGTGCGAATAAAGTGTCAGCAAATATTCATGAGGGGATCGACAGCACTTTGATGATTTTACAGTATCGTCTGAAAGCTAAAGATACTCGCCCCGCGATTAAAATTATCAAAGAATACGGAGATATCCCGTCAGTTAAATGTTATTTTGGGCAACTCAATCAGGTATTTATGAATTTGCTGGCAAATGCGATCGAGTGTTTTGACGAATTCAATCAGGGTCGCACTTACGCTGAAATTGAAGCTTTACCGAATACGATCGCCATTATCACTCATCTCTCGGAGGATAACAACAGCGTGGTGATTAAAATCAAAGATAACGGTAAAGGGATGTCATCGGAGATCAAGTCGAAAATATTTGACCATTTATTTACTACCAAAGGAGTAGGAAAAGGTACGGGTTTGGGGTTGTCTATCAGCAGGCAAATTGTCGAAGAAACCCACGGCGGTAAACTAACTTGCGAATCGGTGCTGGGAGAAGGTTCGGAATTTGCGATCGCTCTTCCTTTGAATTAAAATCATGGAACTATGGCGTGTTTTAAAACCCGGATATCCCCCCTAACCCCCCTTAATAAGGGGAGGATAAGAGCCTGCTCAAAGTCCCCTTTTTAAGGGGGATTTAGGGGGAGCGAGACTCGGCTAAAAACGGAATAACACATATATGAAAATTTGTCAATGCCTAATTATTTCTGAAAAAGTCCGCTGTTGGCAGTCTACATTCGGCAGTATGCAGTTACATTATTAGCTAAATGTAATAACTATATTTGATAGGAGTTTTTCGAGTGAACGCTGCCGAACAAGCCAAAAATATAGAAGTTGCCAGCAAAATTGCTGCGGTTGTTAATTTATTCAAGTCGGAATTCCCGGATGCAAAAGTTGATTTGAAACCTTGGATGAATGACGAGGATACCAGAGAACTTGTAGATCCAGATTCGATCGACATTGGCTTCCATTTTCCCGGTAGAAGTCGCTTGTTGCAAAGCCGCAGCATTTTGATTCAAATCCGATTTTACCAAGATCCGGTGGAAGGATATCGGCGGGCGATCGGAGTTGAGGCCGCCGGTTACGATCATAGCGGTCAGCAGTGGCACTTTTCTACTGTGGAAAATTGGAATTTTCTCGGCCTAACCGAACCTGCGGTGGAGTCGGCGCAAAAACTCAAACACTTTTGCCAGCAGATTTTTGATTTGTTTAATCAATCAATCAATCGATTTTAGATTTTAGATTTTAGATTTTAGATTTTAGATTGAAGGTCAATCGGCGATTGAAATCGGGCAACCACGGGGGGATTGCCCCTACGGAAACGAAGGTGGATTTGGTATTAGTCCCGATTGTCGCAATTGTCGATCGACTTACAGCCAACTGGATAAACAGATTTGTAAGTAGTCGATCGCTTGCCAAACAAAGTATAGCGGTGATCGCGGACTTGTTCGTACACGCGATCGCCCATCCACTTCATCCCCGGCATTGCCCGATAAGCAGCCACAAAAACCTCGCCAGCAGGCAATATCCGTCCGATTTCCTCCGCCGCATCGCTGCCCTGCCAGCGTCGTTCGGGGGTGTTGCTATCTATCAAAATCATCCCCATTTCGCAGTCTTCAGACGTAATCCCAAAGCGATTTAATTGCTCTAAATCTTGCATAAAAATATACTCAAAGTTCTGGCCTTTATCTAAATTTTCTAGTAACTGCACCAAGGTAACGCAGAGATTGCAATTGCCGTCGTAAATTACGTTATATTTCATTAGTTGACTGTTGACTGTTGACTGTTGACTACTGACTACTGACTACTGACTATTCCCTACAGGAATCTCGATCGCAAATTCCGTACCTTGACCCGGTGCAGAATCGCAATGAAGCTGCCCGCCGTGCTTTTCCACTACAATTTGATAGCTAATAGACAGCCCCAAACCAGTACCTTTACCGGGTTCTTTCGTAGTAAAAAACGGATCGAACAGCCTTTCGTGAACATCTATCGGAATCCCCGGGCCGTTGTCAGCAATCCTAATCACAATATGAGAAGGATGCCGAATCGAAGTATCAGAAACAGCAGAATCGGGTGGCATCAAAGCATCCTGTTCATATTTTACCTCCGTACAAATCCGCAGCGTCGGCGAAGGACAATAAGGAATAAGCGCCTGTTCCCCCTGCGCCCACTGTCCAGTCTCCATTGCCTCTTCCAAAGCATCAATTGCATTGCCGATAATATTCATAAATACCTGATTCAACTGTCCTGCATAACACTGTACGCGGGGCAAATTCCCGAACTCTTTGATCAGTACAATTTTAGGATGCCCTGCCGTTTCTTTCAACCTGTGTTGCAAAATCAACAAAGTGCTTTCAATCCCTTCGTGAATATCCACCTGCTTTTGTTCGGCTTCATCTAATCGCGAAAAATTCTTCAGTGACAGCACAATTTGACGAATTCGCTCTGCTCCCATTTTCATCGAATTTAAGAGGTTCGGCAAATCTTTGAGCAGAAAATTTAAATCAACATCATTTATTTCTTGTTGAATTGCCGATGTTGGTTGCGGGTATTCCTGCTGGTAAAGTTGCAGCATTTTTAGCAAGTCTTTAAAGTAATCGTCAGCGTGCATGACGTTGCCGTAAATAAAGCTAACTGGATTGTTGATTTCGTGAGCAACGCCAGCGACTAATTGCCCCAAACTTACCATTTTTTCATTTTGAACCATCATGCTTTGAGTTTTATGCACATCCCGCAGGGCTTTTGCCAATTCTTGATTTTTAGCCCTCAATTGACTTTCGGAAAGTCGCACCGCTTCTTCTGCGTGTTTGCGATCGGTAATATCTTTACGAATTGCTACATATTGATGGGGTTCGCCGTTGGTATTTAAGAAAGGTACAATGGTAGTATCCAACCAGAATAATGTGCCATCTTTAGCTTGATTTTTCATTTCTCCTCGCCAAACCTTTCCCTGGCGGATGGTTGACCAAAGCTCCTTGAAAAAATCGGCTGAGTGATAGCCAGAATTGACAAGTCTGTGGGTTTTGCCAATCAGTTCTTCTCGGGAATATTTAAATAGTTCGCAAAATTGATCGTTGACATAGGTAATGGCTCCGAATTCGTCGGTATTCGAGACAATTGCCGATTGATCCAAAGCAAATTTTTCAAATTCCAACTCTTGGAGAGTTTGGCGCAATTCTGCTTCGGCTTGTTTGCGATCGCTAATATCGGTAATCATCCGCAACACCCCGGAAAATTCGCCCTCATCGTCGAACATCGGCGTCGCCGAGACGATCGCCCACAAGTGAGATCCGTCTTTGCGAGTAAACTTAAAATCGTGGCGTTCGCGAATGCCTTGCCGCCGGCGCTGGACGTAACTTTCTGCTATTTTCCTAGACTCGCAGTCGATAAACTCAAATAGCGATCGCCCCAGCATTTCCTCCACAGTATACCCCAGCATTTCGGCCATCATGCTGTTAGCAAAAGTCGTGATACTTTCGCTGTCAAACATCCAAACGCCCTCCGAAGCCGTCTCGACAATGCAGCGGTAATAATTCTCCCTCTCCCTGACTGTTGCCTCTGCTTGCTTGCGATCCGTAATATCAGTTTGTACCGCAATAAAACCTTCTAGTTCGCCATTTTCTTGATAAATTGGGGCGATCGAAAGCGCCACCCAATAACCCTTTCCATCCTTGCTGTAATTGTAGATTTCCTGATTAAACGGCAGGCCCGCAGCCAAAGCAGATCGCAGTTGAGCAATAGTTACCGGGTCTGTTTGAGCGCCTTGCAGTACATCACCCGGTTTTTTGCCCTGCATTTCTGCCAGCACATAACCACTAATCCGAGTAAATCCTTCATTCACCCATTCAATGCAGCCTTGAGCATCAGTAATAATCACACCATTTTGCGTTTTTTGAGCCACAATGGCCAAGCGCAACAATTCTGTTTCAGTTTTTTTGCTTTCCGTAATATCTTCAGCAATACCCAAAATGTACTTAGGCGCGCCCGATTCGTCAAACAAAGGAACTTTTTTTGTGTGCAAAATCCGCTTGCCTCGGTGCGGAAGTTCGATAGTTTGTTCGGGCAAATCTACGCCTTTTCTAGTTTCCAGCACTTCTAAATCTTGTGCTTGCAAGTAATTGGCCTGAACTGACTCCAACAAGTCAGCAGCATTGTTTAAAATCACTTCATCCCTGGAATAGCCAAACAATTCTTCGCTAGCAGTATTCCAATAAATAAATTTTTGCTCTACAGCATCTTTAATAAAGACGCTAATTGGTAGATTTTGCAGTACCGCATTCAGAAAATCTTGAGTGTTTCGCAGGTTTTCCTCAGCTCGCTTTCGTTCCGTAATATCCAAAATTACTCCGTCGAGATAAACAACCCGACACTGAGAATTTGCGATCGGCGAAACCGGCGAAACCACAGCCGACAAAAAACCCTCAATTTCCCCTTGTTCCTCTTGTTTTCCTCTATCCTCTTCCGCCTCGCAGCAAACAGCTTTGCCTTTTTCGTAAACCCAGCTAATAGCGCCGTCAGCCCGGAAAATCCGGTATTCAAGGATGTACGGAGTTCTGGTTTCTACACTTTTTTTGACAGTAGCATCCACATTTTTGCGGTCTTGAGGATGGATAATGCTGGCAAAAGAACGGACGCGATCGTTGATAAAATCCGAAGAAGGATAGCCTGATATTTCTTGAACAGCCTCGCTCAAAAACGCCATTGTGCGTGTTAATTCCTCCTCGTCCGTATACTCGCAGGTACAGCGGTAGACAGCACCAGGAATATTAGCTACTAAATTTTTATATTTTTCTTCGCTTTTTAACAAAGATGAGCCGTCTTCCTTATTGCGATCGCCGTTCTTAAATTTAGAAGAATTAGAGGAAATTTGCATGATTTTTTCACTTGTGAGTGCGGGGGCAAGTGTTAGAGTAGATTACCCTATAAAAAGTAAATTAAATTGGCGAAATAATTCGTTATAAACTAATATAGTACAAAATTAGTTCTGCGAACATTCAGAAAATTTGAGGGTGGCTAATAGGTAGAGCTAATCAAGGCTAGAGATGTAGAAAAGAGTTCGGAAACGCATTATCTAACGGATTGAACGCATTTAACGGATGGATGTTGAGGTTCGAGGGAAACAGGGAAGATTTTCCCCTTTCTCGTTTTCCCACTCCCCCTCTCTCCCCCTCTCCCCATCTCTTCCACTCCCACTCCCCCAATCTCCCCCTTCCCCACTCCCTCACTCTCGTTAGAATAAGATAAGTTTCCTTGCTACCGACCAGCCCCTCAAACAAAACACCATGACTCAACAACAACCCCGGATTTGCATTCTCGGCGGAGGCTTCGGCGGACTCTACACAGCCCTGCGCTTGAGTCAGTTACCCTTCTCCAAAACCGAAAAACCCGAAATAGTCCTAGTTGACCGCCGCGATCGATTTTTGTTCGTTCCCCTGCTGTACGAACTCCTGACCGGCGAACTCCAAACCTGGGAAATTGCCCCCCCGTTTGCCGAACTATTGGAAAACACAGGCGTGCGCTTTTGTCAAGGTACTGTCTCCGGCATCGATGTGGAGCAAAAGCGAGTGCAGTTACACGACGGGCCAGAAATTCCGTGCGATCGCCTGGTTTTAGCTTTAGGCGGCAAAACCCCTCTAGATATGGTCAAGGGTGCGGTTGAATATGCTTACTCGTTTCGCACTCTCGACGACGCCTACCGCTTAGAAGAAAGACTGCGGTTTTTAGAAGCCAGCAACACCGACAAAATTCGGGTGGCGATCGTCGGCGCCGGTTATTCGGGAGTAGAATTAGCTTGTAAATTAGCCGATCGACTCGGAGAAAAAGGTCGCGTGCGGTTAGTTGAGCAAAGCGACATGATTCTGCGGACATCACCGGAGTTTAACCGCCAAGCCGCCACCCAAGCTTTAGAAAAACGGAAAGTGTGGATCGACTTAGAAACAGCAGTAGAGGCGATCGAAGCAGACACAATATCCTTACTTTACAAAGGACAATTAGATGTTCTCCCCGTAGACATAGTGCTGTGGACAGTAGGAACTCAAGTTAGTCAAGCAGTGCGATCGCTACCCCTCAAACAAAACCAGCGCGGTCAATTAATAGTCAATCCGCAAATGCAAATTATCGACCATCCAGATATATTCGCCTTGGGAGACTTAGCTGAATGTCACGATGCAAATGGTCAAAAAGTCCCCGGAACAGCCCAAACAGCCTTCCAGCAAGCTGACTACACCGCATGGAACATTTGGGCCTCCCTGACCGGCCGCCCATTACTTCCTTTCCGCTATCAGCCCCTAGGAGAAATGATGACATTAGGAAATGACAACGCCACCCTAGCCGGTTTAGGAATTAAACTCGACGGACAACTAGCCCACATTGCTCGCCGCCTAGCCTATCTCTATCGGATGCCAACATTTGACCATCAGCTAAAAGTTGGTTTCAATTGGATTAGCAAGCCGATTCAGGATTTGCTGAAAAGTTAGTTAACTGTTAACGGTTAACTGTATTTCTTAGTCCGCGCAGGCGGACTTTGTTTGTATAGTAGCGGTTTAAACCACCCAAAAACCTGATAAATAACAAATAAGAAATAACAAATAACAAATGACCAAAGTAATTTTTTTAGACGCCGCAGGTACACTATTTGATGTTCGCGGTAGCGTCGGCGAAGTCTACGGAAAACTAGCCAAGAGTTTTGGAGTAACAGTTAAAAGCGAAGAGTTAAATGCAGCCTTTTTCCAAAGCTTTGCCTCAGCAAGCCCGATGGCATTTCCAGGGAGAGAAACGGCAAAAATTCCCCAATTAGAATTTGAGTGGTGGCAAACTGTTTCCGCAAAAGCATTCCAAATAGCAGGCATTTTCCAGCAATTTTCTGACTTTCCCAAATTCTTTGTCGAACTCTACGCTCATTTTGCCACCGCCGAACCTTGGTTCGTCTATCCCGACGTATTGCCAGCATTAAATAAGTGGCAGCAACAAGGAATAGAATTAGCAGTAGTCTCGAATTTCGATTCCAGAATTTATGCAGTATTAAAAGCACTAAATTTAGCTGAATATTTCACATCAGTGACAATTTCCACCGAAGTTGGCGCAGCCAAACCCGATTCTCAAATTTTTACCGCCGCTTTGCAAAAGCACAACTGCATTGCGGAGAATGTGTTGCATATCGGCGACAGCTTCAAAGCTGATTATTGTGGTGCTAAAAATGCGGGATTAAACGCAATTTGGTTGAATCGCCAACAGGAAAAAATCAATTCAGGCAAATTGCCTTTAAGTGAAACAAAAATAGAAGTGTGCAGCAGTCTTGATTTTATAATCGAGGTTCTTAAATAGAGGACTTAGCGATAATGTTTAGGGTGCGTCGCTGTCAGAGATTCAATAAAAATTGGAGAGTATAGATGGCGACGCACCTTACCATAGCTTTTACATAAATTTTATGAGGTTAAGGTTAGGATTTTTATGAATTGACTTTGAGAGCTGTTTATTGAATAATATGAGTAATTTAACCGCAGAGAGCGCAGAGGGCGCAGAGGAAGAGAAGAGAAATGTGATGTGATTTTTATATCTAATTTTTACTGGGAAGGAACTCTATGGAACCTCGACTCACTCAAACTCAGTTAGCACAGGTAGTCGCTGAAATCGACAAGTTATCGCAGCAGCGCGAGTTAGAATTGGAACCCGATCGGGTAAGAGAAATTTTACGGGAGTTGAATCTGCCTGATGAGCTTTTAGAAGATGCGATCGCCCAAATGCGCCGCCGCGAAGTCCTAGAAAAACAGCAGCGACGCAACCGCTGGATCGCGATCGCCTCGACAGCCGTTGTCATATCTGCGATCGGTATAGGTGTACTGTTCGGGCAAAATCAGCAACAAAAAACTGCTCGAGTTGTCGCAGGAGAAGACCGAATTTCCCTATCTCAAAAGGGCGGTGACAGCCTCACTCAAGTCAATCGTCAAATTAATCCCCGCATCTACTATCAGGTGACGTTGCAAAATGCTCCGATCGGCAATGAGTTGTCTCTGCAATGCGATTGGATTAATCCTAGCGGTCAAACTGTGCATCAGGCTAGGTATCAAACTCGCACGATCGATACTGCGGTTTGGAATACCCACTGCTTTTACGATCTCGGATCTGCTGCAGCCCCAGGCAAATGGGAAGTTCGGATGTCCCTGGATGGGCGCGCGATCGGCAGTGAACCTTTCACGGTGAAATAGATGGGTGCGATCGGCAAACCTTCACATTTCATAGGCTATTGGGGAGAGGGCGAGCACACAAAAACTCTCAGCCGTTTAGTGCCTGACTACTTCATCCGACAGGGCAAATTATCAGAATGGGCGATCGCCTCTGCATCTGTACTCACGGGCGATCGAGTGACGCTGAATGCTTGCGGGCGCGATCGGGCGACGGATTTTCCGGGAGATGCTTGGGCGGCGGTAGAAGCCCAACAGCTAAGGCTGGGGCGCGATCCGTTTGGGCGAGTGCCGCTTTATTGGATGCAGTTGCGAGAAACGATTTGGTTTTCGACGCAAATGCAACTGCTGCTACCGCTGATTGCTTCCTCTCAAATTAGCCCGATCGCCCTACACACTTATGCTTGCTTTTCCTACGTGCCCACGCCGTTAACGCCGATCGAGCAAATTGCCTCCGTAGCAGCCGGAAGCGAGATGATTTGGGAAATTGCCGATATTAAGGATCTGCCGAAAGTGCGATCGCTGCCTTCAGCTTGGCAAGAAGCGCCCCAATTACTGCGGAGTGAAGACGAGGCGATCGCACAATTGCAAAGGCTGTTGCAACAGGCGATCGATCGACAAGTGGCCGATTTGCCGATCGACGAACCCGTAGGCGTTTTACTCTCCGGTGGCATCGATTCTTCCCTGGTGACGGCGCTGCTAGTGAAAGCAGGCTTGCAGGTGCGCGCCTATGCCCTCGATTTTGGTGTCGAAGCCTATTCCGAACTGCCCTACGCCCAACAGGTGGCGGACTTTTTCCAGATTCCGCTGATCCGAGTGGCGGCGACGGGCGATGCAGTGTTGCGCGCGATCGGGCCAACCGCCAAAGCCCTCGATTTACCCTATGGAGATGGTACGACGGCTGCGCTGTTTTTGCTCAAACAGGCGGCGGCGCAAGATGTGCGAGTTGTATTCAATGGCGAGAATGGCGATCAGCTATTTGCCGGATGGACAAACAAGCCTTTGATTGCCAACGGAGTTTACACAGCAGAACATCCCGCCGGAAAAGAAACCTTTGAACAGCAGTATTTGCGGACGTTTCAGCGATTTTATGGTTATGAAAAACAGATTTTTTCGCCCGAAATGCTCGATCGCATCCAGTCTCACGATTTGAGCGTTTATCTGCAAGACGCGATCGATCCCGGTTGTTTGTCGAAGAGGTGTCCTTCCCTGCTAGCGAGGCTACGGCGCGCTTCGCTGATGCTCAAAGGTGCCCAAAATATTCAGCCGAGGGCAACGGCATTGGCGTTCGCTTGCGGTTTGTGGGTGCGATCGCCCTTCTGCGACCCCGACCTCACGGACTGGACGTTTCAACTCCCTGGCGAGCTGCTACTGCAAGGTGCGTGCGAAAAATACATCCTCAAAAAAGCGTCTGAACGCTGGTTGCCACCGGAAATTGTCTGGCGGGAAAAGCGCGGGATGGGTGTGCCGTTGAAGGTTTGGTATTACCGGGAGTTTTGGGCTGCGATCGGCGATCGGCTGAATCCGAATGTGTTGCGATCGCAAAATTGCTGGCAGCCCCATTTGGCCGACTCGATGTTATCGGGACAACTCGGAGTTGCAATGCGCGATCGCTATATTGGCAATAATCTCTGGTTGCTGCTGATGTGGCAGGCATGGCGAACCGAGGTTTTAGGCGAAATTCCGGTTAAGCGATCGCTGGATCATGTGTTTTGGTTGCCACCGGCGATCGGACAACGCATTTGGAAATATCGAAGGAGGTTGACAGTTGACTGTTGACTGTTGACTGTTGACTGTTGATATGGGCGGGGCGGGTTTATAAATTTGTTGGCTTTGAAGTTGAGAATACTGGTGAACCCGCCCCTACAAGATATGGAATTATATCAGACAGATCCCTCGGACTTGATATAACCCGTTACATCCGTTAAATCCCGTACATTCCTCGTTGCCGAACTTCTTCTATATGACTGAATCTTTGCTACAAAATGAAACCAAAACACATTCGCCGCCGTTCTCCGAAGCAATGGCCCAGCGACTTTTGTCAACTTATGGTTCGCCTTTATATGTGTATCAGGCCGATATCCTCCGTCAAACCCTTGACGATATTACGCGATCGATCGACTATCCGCACGTTCAGTTTCATTTTGCTAGCGTCACCAACGGCAATATTGCTCTGTTGCAATTGATTCAGCAGGCTGGTTGGGGGCTACACGCGAATACACCGGGGGATGTTTTTTTGGGACTGAAAGCGGGTTTTACGAGCGATCGCATTGTCTACACCGGCAGTAACCTCAACAGGGCTGATATTCAGCAATTGATCGAGTGGAAGATTGAGCGATTTAACTTCGATTGTCTGTCCCAACTCCAAGATTTTTGCGAATATTCCGGGAGTCAACCGCGATCGATCCGTGCCGAAATTGGACTGCGCCTCAACTCACCGGAATTGACGGGAGACAGTCGGATTGGAGTACGTGCCGCCGAATTCGGGAAAGCCAAGGAAATCGCGCAGCCGCAGGGGTTGAGGATTACCGGATTGCATTTTTATCGGGGGACTGGAACTAACGCCACGAGTGCTTTTACGCAGGCGATCGATCGCCTAATTGCGATCGCCCAACTGTTGCCCCATTGGCGAACCCTCGATTTTGGCGGTGGTTTTGGCTATCCCTATCGAGGCGGTGCGGTGTTTGACTGGCGGGAGTTTGGTGCGGCGATAACTGAACGATTGAGTGCGCTATCTCGCCCGATCGAGTTGGTGATTGAACCGGGACGATCGGCGATTGCAGGTTGTGGCGTTTTGCTTGCGAAAGTTGTGTCGGTGAAGTGGTTGGGCGATAGGCAAATTGTCGGCGTGGATACGACTGTATCAAATCTATCGGTGCCTGCGGTGCACGGCGGCTATCGGGCGATCGCGACTTGGGAAACCGACGATGTATCGCGACATGAAACCGATATTTGCGGCAACACGACTTATTCGCGGGATTATTTAGGGCGCAACTGTTGGCTACCGAAACTCAAAATTGGAGATGCGATCGCGATTTTGGATAGCGGGGCTTACGGCTATGCGATGTCGTCGCATTTTCTGCACCGCCCCCGCCCTGCTGAAGTGTTGATTG
This sequence comes from Microcoleus sp. Z1_B2, assembly GCF_036700325.1. Taxonomy (NCBI): domain Bacteria; kingdom Bacillati; phylum Cyanobacteriota; class Cyanophyceae; order Oscillatoriales; family Microcoleaceae; genus Microcoleus; species Microcoleus sp. Z1_B2. Next base: position 151,857 of record NZ_JAUBOQ010000008.1, on the reverse strand, counting down.
ATGCCAAGGGCGATCGATTAATTCGACAGCGAGAAGACTATTCTATCTTGTTAAACGGGCAAGTATTTTAAACCTGAGATGTTACACCATTCTTAAGAACAGGCAAGATGCCTGTTCCACAATAAATAAATTGTCTTGTGGAACAGGCATCTTGCCTGTTGCTGACAATGGTGTAACATCTCGGTTGTAACGAAGTTATCTCTCTTCACTTCCTCTGCGCCCTCTGCGGCCTCTGCGGTAAAATCATTCCAAAACAACCGTCAACGATATAAATCCATTAAATCAATCAGGAGTAACCGAAATGGGAATGAAATGCGTCCAGTGTAATACCGATAACAATTTGCGCGATCGTACAAGCAACTCAGGTCGCTGTAAACAGTGCAACCATCCGTTTGTCTTTGAACCCACTACCGTCACTGATAAAAAGTTGGCTTTCACCGATCCGTTTTTCAAAAAGGCGATCGAGAATATTTCCAGCCAAAATATGTTGTTTTTTACGCACAAACAGTTTTTGTATTTTATTGACCAAAAGCTTAAATCTCGCGCACCCGAAATCAGTTGGATTTTGACCTACTTCTTTTTTAGCGTATTTGCGGGAACCTTCTGCCTTACCTTCGCTATTGCTATTTTTCCCTCACAATTCGCAGTTATTATTACCTTCGCTCTCTACAATTTGATTTGGATATGGCTATTTTTTCACGACAGTAAATCTCCTGATCAAGGTATTCGCGGCAGAAGAAATAATGCTAAAAACCTCCAGATTTTAGGGGGAATTATTTTAGTGCTGGGCATTTCAGGAAGCCTAATATTTGATTATTCTTCAGGATACATCGTAGCGATTACACTAGGGCTATTTTCCTACTGGCTCGGCATTTCACAAAAAAAACGCCCACAGATAACTGGTGAAGGATTTCTTGTCAATCAAGCGCAGAGTGATAAATGGCTGCGAGACTGGCAAACAGTAAACGGCACATTAGAAAAACTGCTCCCTGCGCCTCGTCAAGAAGCTTTACCCGCCAGCATCGATCGCGAAGTTAGCGCCTACAGTTTCGATCGCGCAATCATCTGTGACAGTGACGAAATAGCTCAATTCCTCATTGCCAACAACGTCCATTTTGAAAACAACTGCGCGATTCTTAGTATTAGTGGCTATCCCCAAAGCATCTTCAGTACCGTGATTGAAATGCTGCGGCGCAATACCGATTTAAAAGTCTATGCACTGCACAATGCGAGCCCTGCTGGAGTTGGCTTGGTACATCAACTGCGAACTAATCCAAACTGGTTTGCGAATCAACAGGTGACAATTTTTGATTTGGGAATTTCTCCCCGTCAAATCTTAGCATCCCGCGATATGTTTGTGCAGCAATCTCAAACAATCGCACAAACAGCCCGTCAATTACCCGACGCTGTAAGGCAAAGTTTAACAGCAGAAGAACTAGCATGGCTGGATGCAGGCAATTTTGTGGAATTGGAATCGTTTACGCCGCAGCGGTTGTTGCGCGTGGTGAATTATGGACTTGCTCAGAGTGGCGATCCGCAGGGTAACGAGGGCTTAATATTAGTGGATGATAATGTTGGATACGGCGGCGGCTATGTGTTTGTCTCCGATAGTTTTGGTTAGGGCGTGTTTTCAAACTTGATATTAGACTTATTAATAATAAGCTTAAAAAGTCTTGAAACTTAGTCTGAATAATATTTTTAGCGCTCTTTTGTTAAACTCCTAAAAAGCTTATCTTGGTAAGGGCTTCAGCGATTTTAAAATGAGGAGCAAAAAAGCTGAGATTAACTCGGTGAGTAAAGGTTTCAGATTTTTTAATTTCCCCCCGTGGGGGGAAGTTGAGTTTAAATTGTGTGAAATTTGCCTTCAACTTTCTCTCGTCTGGTTTTGTTTGTGTAGGCGCGGTTTCTAACCGCCGGGACTTCTAACCGCCCGGACTTATTTAAGTCGTATACTCCGCATTAATCTTCACGTAGTCGTAACTCAAATCGCATCCCCAAGCTTTCGCAAAACCGCTGCCATCCCCCACACTAACCTGAATTAAAACCGTATCAGCCTTCAAATATTCCCCCTCCGCAGCCGCTTTCATATAATTACTTGCTGCAGCGCGATCGAACTCTTTAGGTTGTCCGTTTTCCATCATCAAAAAATCCCCCAATTGAATCCGCAAATTCTCTTGATCGAAAGGTACACCAGCGCGCCCAGCCGCCGCCGCAATTCTGCCCCAATTCGGATCGCGTCCGAAAATAGCAGCTTTCACCAAGGAAGAACCGACAATTGTTTTGGCAATTTTACTCGCAGAAACTTCATCTAGCGCGCCACTAACTTGCACTTCCACCAAACAAGTTGCACCTTCGCCGTCACGGGCGATCGCCTTTGCTAAATGCACGCAAACTTCTGTCAGCATCGCTTCTAATTTTTCAGCATCTGCCCCCATTTCTGTAATTGCGGGCGTGCGGGATTGACCGTTTGCCAAAGCAATTAGCGAGTCGTTGGTACTGGTATCGCCGTCAACAGTAATTTGATTGAAACTTCTGTTAGCCGCCCGACTCACCATTTCTTGCCACAAATGCGATGACACTGCTGCATCGCAAGTTACAAATGCCAGCATTGTTGCCATATTCGGGTGAATCATTCCCGAACCTTTGCAAATGCCGCCGATGCGGACGGGCCGATCGCCAAACATGGTTTCCAGGGCGATCGTTTTCGGCACTAAATCAGTCGTACAAATAGCCTTAGCCGCCGCATCGGAACCAGTTTCCGACGCCTCAGCAACTAATCGGGGAATTGCGGCCCTCAGCGGCTCCATTTTAATCCGCTGTCCGATGACGCCAGTGGAGGCCAAAAGAATTGATTCTGGAGGAATATTCAGCGCTTCTCCCAACAATTTGGCACTTTCGAGGGCATCTGCCAAACCTTGTTCGCCAGTAGCAGCATTAGCTTGTCCCGCATTGCACAAAATTGCTTTCGCGCTGGGTTTAGCTTGCAAACGCTGGCGGCAGTAGTCCACACAAGCGGCCCGGACGGTGGAGGTTGTGAAGACTCCGGCGGCGATCGCGTCTACCTCTGACAAAATTAAACTTAAATCTGGCAAGCCTGAAGGCTTCAAGCCCGCTGTAATTCCCGATGCTCTATACCCTCTCGGTGCTGTAACTCCGCCGTCAATTTCTTTCCAGTCCGACATGATGACCTCCCTAGTAGCCTTCAATCTGCTGAAAGGGGATTATACCATTTTAGATTTTAGATTTTAGATTTTAGATTTTAGACTTCGGCGTGAGCGCTCAGTCAAACGATTTTAGATTTTAGATTTTAGATTTTAGATTCTTTTGAACCCAATTTCCCATTCCCCATTCCCAATTCCCAATTCCCCATTCCCCATAAAACTAATCGCGGCTTCCAATCTAGAGTTAGAACTCAAGAAGAAGTCGCGACGGTTTTGTAATGAACATTATTAATTTTTAGCTGGCCAACAACAAACTCGATTAAACTATCTCGCCGTTGAAAAAAGGAGTTATTTGCGATCGATACTCGCTGGAGAACCAGCATCTAAACCAACTTCAGCAGCCACACGGCTCAGCATGGATTCCTGACGGTTTTTGACGACGTGTTGATGGCGCATCATCAGGTTGCGGGCTTGTTCTTGAGTTGACATAACTGATTTCTCCAAATTATAGGTAACAACTTCGTAGACAATTGTCGAAATTGAGCTGGCCCTAGCTCATAGTGGCGTTGCTGCGATCGTAACTGGCTTGAAAGCTGGGCTGCGGTTTGCCTTGAATGTGACCCCAGTAGTGCGTATCTTCCATCCCGACTTCGGTGGCGGTGCGGTTGAGCATGGATTGCTGACGGTTCTTCACAAGTTGGTGGTGGCGCATCATCAGAGAGCGAGCTTGATTTTCGGTAGACATAGGGGGTTCCTCCGTATTCTTTAGATTAATGTTGGGCTTGTTTTTTCTTCTCTTCTATCACTATAACAGACAATTCTGTATCTAAAGCTACCAAATTAAAATTGTCACAAAACTTTACAATTGGGCTATGGGGCGAGAATCTCGATCGAGGGTGCAGGGAGTGCGATCGAGCTTTGGCTGGTGGATTCAGGCCCAACCTCAAGCAGCAGTTGGCAAAATTTGACAATATTCATCTGGTCAGAGCCACATTTTAGCGGCTACCTAATTGCCAAGGGCAAAAATAACTTTATAGTTTGGTTCAAAGTTATAGATGCATAATTTTGTCTCTCAAGGGAGTAGAATTTGCTTGAGTTAACCGTAAATTTAATAAGTAGCTAAGTAGGTAGGCGCTGTAAAACACAATTATGTCAAGGATTGTAAAGTATCCTTAGCCCTAAGCGTGGCTAAGTTAGCCATGTTTACATATTGTTACATAGCTCGGTTTAATCCCGCTTACCAACTTAAATCATTATTATTGAGTTGTTTAATTAATTTTGTTTAGGTACTTAATACAACTACTAACAATTAATTATTACAGTACAACTTATTTTAATGAATGGTTTATTGGGGTAATTCAGGAAATTGAGGTGGAAACTTACCCTGCCACCAAAAATGGGGTTTTTCTCCATTGGGAAAAGCTCCAACTCTCATCTGAGATGCTTTAGAATTAGCAGTTAATGGGGTTGGGTTACTGATCGGAGATTTTAAGTAAAAATTCCCTTCTTCTGGATTAATAAATTGAGGTTCTTCTCTGACAGCAGCATTTCCATTCGTTCCATAGATATTCGCATAGTTATCAGGAAGCCATCCAGCAGAAATCGGACTGGTTGTGTTATTTTCTCCAAAGATTAAGTTCTGGCTAATCTCAATATCTTTTTGACGAAAAATCTTTTCGATGTCAGAGTTAGCCGCTAAATAGCGATCGCTATAACCGATTTGAAATCCCCTATTCTTGCTAAAAATATTATTCTTGATTTCAACATTTTGAAGATTATTAGAAAATAAATATAACCCTCCAGTAATCCAAAAAAAGCTTTCTCCTGGGTTCGGTTTACCATAACCATTATGATGAACCGTATTATTATAAATTTTAATATTATGCCGTAACCCATCATTTCCCCATCGGGCAAAGAGAATTCCGGTTCCCCAGTTATCATAAATTAAGTTATGGTGAAATCGAATATTTTTTGCTTCTGAACCTCCTTCTACTGCTAAAGCAAATCCTGCCCCATTACAATCATGAACAACATTATTAAAGACATCAACATCTTCTAAGACTCCAAACCAACTATCAACATATAATCCTTGTCGTGCCATGTGGTGAATATAGTTATGATGGACGGTTCCATATTTACTTTTTTCTTTAACATCAATCCCTTCTTTTTTACCATCCTTAACTAAGTTATAAGCAACTTCAAAATTTTTAACCCCACCGATTGAAATTGCTTCATGGGGAGCTTCTGAAAAATCATTTAAAAAGTCAGCCATCTTCAGATCGTTTGCATTAATAACCGTATTTCCCATTACTTTATAGTGATCGCCCCACCAAACACCAATACCAGGAGAAAACGTATTTTCTGTTTTATTATTATAAAGGTTAATAAAATGGCTGTTTCTAACTGTAATCCCCGAATTATGAGAATTAATAACTTCTAAATCTTCTACTTGAATATAACTAACATTTTGTAACAAAAATGCACCTTGATCGTGAGGATAATGGGATTTCTTACCAGAGGGAGGCTCTACTTTAACTGCATCCGCATAAATAATAACCCGTTCTTCAGGATAGGCTCGATAAGTAATCCAAGCCTTTTCTGTCCCTGAATTTTTAGCTTGAATTTGTTCGGTGAGGCGATAATTTCCAGCCCGAATATAAACTGTTTCACCCGCTTTTAATACCGACGCTGCGTGATTAATTGTTGACCAAGGATGCTCAAGTGAACCGTTATTTGTATCACTGCCCTTTGGTGCAACATAAAAAACATGAGGAGGGATTTGTGCTAAATTTCGCGATGTCCAGCACTCGCCACTAATTGCCCATAGAAATCCTGCTAATACTAACGTGATGAACCTATGAACGGTTTTTCTCATCATGAAATTTTATTAGGTAGCATTTAATCCTCACTGTTTCAAGATTAAAGCACTTTCGTAATTTTGTAAATCTAGTAAGTAGGTAGGCGCTGTAAAACACACTTATATTAAGGATTGTAAAGTATCCTTATCCCTAAGCGTGGCTAAGTTAGCCCTGTTTACATATTTTTACATAGCTCGGTTTAATCCCGCTTACCTACCTATAATTTCAATTAACATCAAGTCCCGCCCTTCAGAAACTATGCTGTACCCACAATTCCAGAGCTCCCCCTAGCCTCTTGTTCAGGAGGATGCCAGGGGGAGCGAAAGGCTCTGACGTTAGTTTTTCAAGTTGTGCGTACAGCGTAGCCCTTAAGAAAGGCGTGCCGGGGCCGAGGAATAAGCGGCCCTAATCGTCAAACAGTAGACGGGTACTACATAAGACGTTAAATTGACACGATCGCTACTCGGCGACTTCAGCTTCAGCTTCCGCTTCCGGTGCATCTGGCACATCTTGCTTGATTGTCAAATAGCGAATCACTTCTTCGCTCAGACGCATCGCGCGCTCCAGGGTAAAAATTGCAGCGCCCGGAGCTGTATAGTTCATTTGAACGTATACTCCGTCCCGGTGCTTGCCGATTTCGTAAGCCAAACGGCGCTTGCCGCGGTGCTGAGTTTCGATGTTTTCAGCACCTTGATCGCGCAAAATAGTTTGATATTTAGCGATCGCCTGGTCTGTCATTTCTTCACCCAAATCAGGGCGCAGAATGTACATAGTTTCGTAAATAAACGGTTTCATGGCAATAATCCCCTTATGGACAACAAGGCTTCTCACGAAGCAAGGACTTATTATCATATCCCAACCATGAACAATCTCAAAACTAAAAAACCAAATTCCCCAAACAACACTCCCTCGCCGTGGAGCACCCTGTGGACGTACAGCCTCATGAGCGCGATCGCACTTTTAATGCTGTTTCCCTTGCTGTGGCTGCTCAGTACCTCCCTCAAATCCCCCAACGAAAACATCTTTCAATTTCCCCCGCAACTGTGGCCACAACAGCCAACCCTCGAAAACTTCATCAAAGTTTGGCAAACCAACCCCTTCGGCCGCTACCTGTTCAACAGCACCCTAATTGCTGGCCTCACGGTTAGCATCAACGTCCTCTTTTGCGCCCTCGCCGCTTACCCCTTAGCCCGACTCAACTTTCGCGGCCGCGAAGCCATCTTAATCACGATCGTTTCCACAATCATGATTCCCTTCCAAATAGTCATGATTCCCCTATACATATTGACTGTACAACTCGGACTAAAAAATAGTTATTTAGGCGTAATCTTTCCCGGACTAGCCTCAGCCTTCGGCATATTTTTATTACGACAAGCATTTCTAGCAGTTCCCAAAGAACTAGAAGAAGCCGCCCGCATCGACGGCTGCAGCGAATTAGGCATTTGGTGGCACGTCATGATTCCGGCAATTAAGCCAGCTTTAGTCACCCTAGGAATTTTCGTATTTATCGGTTCTTGGAGCGACTTTCTGTGGCCACTGCTAGTTTTAGACAGGCCGGAATATTACACTTTACCTTTAGGTGTAGCCAATTTAGCCGGGACATTTTCCTTAGATTGGCGTTTAGTTGCGGCGGGTTCGATTATTTCTATTGTTCCAGTTTTAGGACTATTTTTGCTTTTGCAAAAATACATTGTGCCAACAGAAACTGCTGCTGGAGTCAAGGGATAGAATCAAGATAAACAATCGGCATTTATCCGCGTTCATTTGCGGTTGAAAATTAAAATCTTTTGAACTCACAACTCACAAAAATTACCGCATATTCGGTGGTTCATGAAGTACACGATCGGCTATATTATGTGGTGTTAGTCCGTAGGGTGCGGATCTGCTTCATATTTGATAAAGATTGCAGATTGACGGGTGTATCCGCACCTTACTCGCGTCTCTCTTCTTGTGTGTACCACATATACATGGAATATGCTGTATTTGTGATGTAGGAACAGCCAGCAATCTGCTGGATTGTTTACTACGCTGGGGTTGTAGATACTATCATCGCTTTTGCAAATGCGATCGATGCCGAAGACTGGCAAAAATTGCGATCGCACCTAGCCGGCGAAAGAGATATCGACTCTTCGGAATTTTGAGGAATCAAACAAACTATGGTAATTGTCAGCGACAATCCTGAAGTGCATGGCGATTTGCCCCGCAAACCGCAATAAAATCTCATTCACAACTGAAATGCGAACTGATTTTTCCTAACTAAAAATTTTCGCCTACCTGGGAGTAAAAACTGCACTAGGGTAAGCAATCCGCTTGTGATTGAACTGTTCCCAAACTCGCACAAAAATCTCCGCAATTAGAGACATATCCTCCCGCGTTAAATCCGAATCAATCAACTGATTATCCTGCCAGCGAGCCCTCAAAATCTTATTAACCATATTCAAAGCCTCTTCATGAGTAGCATCCTTGAGCGATCGCAAAGCAGCCTCGCAAGAATCCGCCAGCATCAAAATCCCGGTTTCCCGCGACTGCGGAATCGGCCCATCGTAGCGAAAATCCTCCTCCCTCACTTGGCGACTTGCGATTGTTAACTTTGAATTATCCGCATCTGGCAAAACAAGCTTTAAATCTTCTATTTCTTTGGCAGCAATTTGCTGCGCCTGGTGGTAGAAGTAAGCAATTAACATTTTACCTTGGTGTTCGGGAATAAACGCCTGAATTGCCTTCGGCAATCGATGCTTTCGCGCCATCACCAAACCCTCGGTAACGTGCTTTTTAATAATCTCCGCGCTCGCCCAAGGGTCATTAATTTCATCGTGCTTGTTGGCCCCGCCCATTTGATTTTCACAAAATCCCAGCGGGTCGTGCATTTTTCCAATATCGTGGTATAATGTCCCAGTCCTAACCAGCTCAACATTGCAGCCGAGTTCTCGGGCCGCAGCCTCTGCCAAACTCGCCACAAACAGCGTGTGCTGAAAAGTCCCAGGAGCCTCGGCAGCCAACCTCTTCAACAGCGGGCGGTTGGGATTGGCAAGTTCCGCCAGCCGGATCGGCGTAATCAAGTCAAAAACGTGTTCCAAATAAGGGCTGATGCCGATCGCCACAACGCTCCAAGCCAAACCGGCCAAACTTTGCGCGCCCACCGTACCGAGTACGACGTACCAAATTGCACCGGCAGCCGCGCTGGCAATCAAAGTCCCCACCAGATAAACGCTGCCCTGAGCCAAGCCGACAGCTACGCCCAAAAGAGCCAATTCCTCGCGCGATCGCAGCCGCCCGGCCATAAAAGCGCCCAGCAATCCGCCCGCCCCGCTAGCCACCAAATGAATCAAGTCCACATTTAAGCCAATGGGCAGCAGCGCCGACAGCAGCCCCACCACAGTGACTCCCACCGCCGAACCGTAGAAGCCGCCCGCTAAAATCCCGATCGCGGGCAAACTCGTCCAAGGCAGCCCCAAACTCACCAGCACTGGCGCGCTCAAAGTCAGCAGCAGCAATAGCAAATGATCTCTGCGGCGCAAGCGGTAGTGCCTTTCCACCAGCAGTACGATCGCAATTGCCCCCGCGACTAAACAAACAAAACCCGTCAGCCCCAGCCAATTCACCCCCCGTCGGCTCAAACCAAAATAGTCCAGCAACACGAAATCTTGCTGCGATATCTCTTGTCCTTGTGCAACAATTATCTCGCCCCGATCTACTGCGATCATCACCGGTTTCACCTTTTGCGCCGCTAATTCAGCTAGCTGTTTGGTTTCCTCCCGATCTCTCACCAGATTTGGCTGCAAAATCGCTGTTAAACCCTCCACCGCCAAACCTTGGGACTCTAACGGCACTTCATCAGCCACTTGCAGGTTCACGGCTTCTTGTAAAATCTCTTTGGGCAACCCCTGCGGGATACCTTGAGCCACCATTCTTTTTGCCGCCCGACTCATACCGGTTTGGGTTTTCTGCCAAGCTGCTTCGGACAAATCAAACAGCGAAGTATCGTAAATCTGGGGCAGCCCCAAAACCGACGGTTTTCCCAGCGCCTCCACAGCATTGAGATAGCGCTCGCGAGCAGAGGAAATACTGTCTGTCAGGCTTTGAAATTCTGCTGCCCTGACCGATCGGCTGTAAGCTTGCAGTTGAGCGATAGCATCTTGCTGAGACTTGTTATCTGTTGCCGCAGCAATTGCCGGGGAATCCAAACTCAATCGCTCGGAAGTTGCACTTTTGTCACCCGCTTGCGCCAAAATCCAGCGCCACTCCCACTCAGGACAGCTCCGCAAGTAAACCTGAACAGCAAGTGAGAGGGCCGAGGTACTCGCAAACGGAAACGGGCCTACCGCCTCCCGTAGATCGCTCCCATGCTGCAAAAATTGTTGCAATTCTTGATAAATTTGTCGATCGACCGCCGAATCCAGCATTAATATAGCTACAGCCCCTATCCGCGCTGCTTTCCGCTGTTCTTCAGTAGTTTTGTAATCCGGGACGCTAGCAGTAGCAGGAGCCTTAATCGTCTGAGGAGCTTTCGTCCCCACATCCAGTTTCGGCTGGTTGTAGAAGCGGTGGCCCAGAGTGCTGCTTAGGGAAACTACCGCTATCAGCGCCAACATAGGGGAACGAGCTTGATTTTTGAGGCTTGATTTGGAGGTTTTACTTGTAAATTTAGTAGTAAAAGTCTCGGGAAGAAGCCATTTCTGGCGCGACAAACGGCTCAGGAGAGGCCCGCCAGCGCGTGAGGTATCTGCTTTGCTGCCATTTTGCACTTTAGCAATGTGTTGGCGCAGTGAGCGCGCAGCCCCTAGCTGCTCAATCTGTCGCATCAATGAGGAGAGCGTATTCATTTGTGTCGAAGATATATCACTGTTATCCAGCAGCTTTGTCAGAATTTCTGACTATGCATCTTGATTGATTTTATCCGAACTACCCATATTCTCGTTGAAACCCGGTTTTGTGGGGCAGGCGCGTCCGATTTAATTTTTCACTTTTTAATCTTTAATTGGCGCTCTCCTTCCACTTTGGCTTTTGACTTGTTAGTTGCTGGTTTCCCCTTACTGTTAAAAGCTTTAACCTTTATATTTTACGAGGTCTAATGACATAAGGTGCAGCCACCGATCGGGCTAGCACAGCAGAATCGACTCCGGCATCGGGCCTGTAAACGCCTGCCCAAACAGCAAACAGGTTATTTGCTAACTCTACAATTTTTACATCGCTGCCAGTTCCCCAGAGCAAAGGTTCTCGGCCCTCGGCTAGCTGCTGCGAATTAACCTGAGCCGAAGATACCTGTCGCCATTCTACAGGAATCGCAGCAACGCCGTTATACGCTCCAGACAAAGCTCCCGTCAAAGCGCAGGTTATTTGTCCGGCTATACCACAGCGGGCAGCACGCACCACTGACAAGCGCAAGTCTTCTGGGGTGTTCAAAAAGCAGTAGAAAGCTAAGGCAATGGGAATGAAATTTCCTGGGTTGACAATTGACTCCCTTGGTAATTTTTTCTCACCTTCGCCCTGTCTTTCTCGCGCTTCTGTGGCGCTTTTGCACAGATAAGTGGCGGCTGTTTCTAAATCGGCTCCCTTTTCTAGTAGTATTTGCACTTGCAGCAGCAGCTCTGTTAAGGCATTCTCTGTTTTCAGGTAGGCAAGTGTTTGCTCGATCGCCGTCGCGGGGTCAAGTCTTTCTTTGAGAGAGCGGGCGATCGTATATGCTACTGCTAAAATTGCTGTTTCCCATTCTGGCGGGTTTTCGTTGTGCCAAACCTCTATCGCCAGCATGATTTTTTCTCGCAATTTGGCTTTATTTTCGTGAAAAAACATCGCCGATGGCAGCGCAGCAAGGGCAGCTTCACCAGGGTTAAGTAAGGTTGGAAACTCACTGTTGCGGGGATGGTAGATTTCCGACTTGGCAAATGCTTCCCAAGTATCGCGCCAATCTTTTAAATTTAAACCCCTACACCGAATTAAACTTTGAGCACACGCTACCGCAAGTGTCCCGGATGCGGATGAGTCTTTGCCACTTGGGATTTTACTGTTGACAGAATTCAACGCCAATGTTGCGCCACTTACGGTCAATTGTTGGTGTTTCGTCAGTTGTAAAATCGGCTGCAAGTCTTCTGTTTGGGGGGGAATACCGACGAGTTGCCTCTGGTATTGCAGGCCTAGAGAGTCTCCTAAAACTGCCCCCAGGATGGTTCCTTGAAACTTGCTCAACAGGGAATGCCGCATTTGAATTTAACTCAAGTTGTTATTGACATACTCCCCGGCTTAAAAGCGCGGGGATTCTTAACACTTCATTGACCGATACTACCGAAGTAGTTTTACGAGCGTCTCCATGTTCATTTAGAGTCGTGGCAATGCCCTATCCCGACTTTATTTATATTTTTGGCGGCGTTCTCATCTCTGTCTTGGTTAGTACCGCAATTGAGGCAGAGTATATAACGCACAGAGAGGTCTATTTTCCCCCACTTAAACCCGCAATCTGAGCAAACTTGGCTGGTAGGTTCCCAGCGACTAATTACTTTGAACTCTCTGCCATACTTCCCACATTTTCCATCGCACAAAGCCCTAAACTCACCCCAACCTTGCTGACTAATTGCCCTTGATAGCTTCCTATTTTTTACCATTCCTGCTACATTCAAATCTTCTAAAATGACAAGTTGATTATCCTTAGCCAAGTTAGTTGATAGTTTGTGCAAAAAATCTTTTCTAGTGTCAGCAATTCGGTTGTGCAGTCTAGCTATTTGCAGTCGGGTTTTATTCCGCCGTTTAGAGTCGAGTTTTTGACGGGAAAGTTTACGCTGTAATCTGCGAATTTTGCGATCTAACACTTTGTAGTCAGGGCTTACAGCTTTAGTCCCGTCACTCATTACAGCGAAGGTTTTAATGCCCAAATCAATGCCGACGCTGTGGTTCTTAGCTTCGACTTCTTCGGGGTCATCCTCTACTACAAAGCTGATGAAATACCGATCTGCACAATCCTTGATTATAGTTAAAGAGCTTGGATGGTCTGGCAATTCCCTAGACCAAATCAGCTTAACTCTGCCAATCTTTGCAAGGTAAACATAATCATCCCTCAACGAAAAACCGTTTTTGGTTAGTTTGGCGGATTGGCTGTTTGTCTTTTTTTTGAACTTTGGATAGCCGACTTTTTTTCCGTTACGTTTTCCTTTACAAGAATCCAAGAAATTCTTAAAAGCTGTTTCCAAATCAGAGACAGATTGTTGGAGGCAAATCGCCGACACTTCTCCCAACCATGCTCTCTCCTCAGTCTTTTTTGCCTGAGTTATTACAATTTTTTGCAGGTCTGCACAGCTAGGTTTTTTGGCAGAGTTTTTGCAAATTCTTAGGGCATCATTCCAGACTACTCTAGTACAACCAAACAATTTAGCTAAGCTAATTTTTTGTTCCGTACTAGGAGATAATCTGTATCGATACCGCGCTTTCATGCCTCTCTCTCCTGTGTTATTCTTATTATACTATACCACAACATCTGAGAAAATTAGGACAATTAAGAAATTAAAACCGTCCTATAAGGACGGGGCTTTAAACCCCGTTCTTTGGTAATTGGTAATTGGTAATTGGTAATTTAGAGTTCTTCCTGGTTTGCTTCTTTGCCTAACTCTTGTGATTAATTTGAATTCAACCCAAACATATAAGGGCTGGTTTTCCATCTAAAACCTGCCCTCATCCGATCGCTACCATCGGTAATTTTTTAATTTTTAATCAGGTAACTAACTAGAGCTTGCAGCCCCAGCCGATAACTTTCTGGGCCAAAACCGCTGATTTGTCCGATCGCCACCGCTGCGATAAAGGAGTGGTGCCGAAAAGCTTCCCGCCGGTAAATATTGCTCAGATGAACTTCTACCGCCGGGATATTCACCGCGGCGATCGCGTCTCTAATTGCCACACTCGTATGAGTATAAGCTCCAGCATTAATCAATAAGCCTTGGTGCTGCCCTAACATCGAGTGAATTGCATCCACCAATACCCCTTCATGATTCGACTGCTGAATTGAGACTTGCACCTGGAGGGCTTGCGCTTCTCGTTCTAGCAACTTGTTGATATCATTTAAAGTCGCAGAACCATAAACTCCAGGTTCTCGCTGACCCAATAGATTCAGATTAGGGCCGTGAAGTACCAGGATATTTAACAATTTTAAAATTTCCCGCGCAACAAAATTTAAGAGAGTTTTGACATGGTATTTAAAACCAGTCAACCACCTCAAAGGTCAAACCTTAAACATCAAACTTCTAATTCAGTCCCGACTACCTGCGATTCCTCGGTTGGTTGACAGGAATACGAATCGGTTCTAGTTCCGGTTGAGCTTCAGGATTCAGCAATCCTTCTATCAGCTTGCGAACCCATTCTTTAATTTGTTCCAGCACCTTTTCAATGTCTTCCATTGAACGGATAGCTCCTTTTTTTATAGTCTAGATTGCTAAACCGACGGCTAAATATCTGAAAATAAGCAAGCACGACTTTGAAACCAAAGGTCAAACTTGCTTTCTCGCTTGCTGGTTATTTTCAGCAATGGAGAGATTCAGTATCTTGGCCAATCAGTCCTATCTTATTATCATAACGAATCTTTACAGATAATCAAGAGGCAAAAGGAAAATTGCCGAATTATATCGGAGTAGAGAGTGTTAAATAAAGCTTAAGCTTACGGTTGACTGTTGACAATTGACCAATCGTAGGATTTTTTCTACACTTTTGCCAACAATAATGTACGCCGGAGTCGATCGAGCGCCGTACAGCTACTCAAATTCCGAATCCACTCGCGGCCTCTGGCATCGCCAAAACGGTATTCAAAACTTTCTGCGGATCCGTCGGGCCCCGCTAAACCGACATAAACCAGTCCGACAGGTTTACCGTCGGTGCCGCCTCCTGGCCCGGCGATGCCTGTAATGCTCAACCCCCAATTGGTATTGAGGCTGGCGCGAACTCCCGCAGCCATTTGTTTTGCCACTTGGTGGCTGACTGCCCCCAATTCGGCTAAATCTTGGGGATTAACACCTAATAATCCTTCCTTAATCCGATTGTCGTAAGAAATAATCCCGCCTAAAAAGTAGCTCGAACTGCCGGGAACACCTGTCAGCATCGCCCCCAATCCTCCTCCCGTGCAGGATTCAGCCACGCTGAGAGTTTGCCCCGCATCCAGCAACAATTGGCCCACAGTCGAAGCGAGGGTATCGCTATCAGCACCGTAACAGTCTAAGCCGGCAATTTGCCGCAATTGTTGTTCGATCGGCTCAATCAAGTTTTTCGCAGCAACTTTCTCGTTTGCGCGGGCCGAAATCCGCAGTTTGACTTCGCCGTGATTGGCGTAGGGAGCCACAGTAGGATTAGTTAAATTCAAAAAACTATCTACTTTTTCCGCCAATGCTGACTCAGAAATCCCCCAAAATTTCAATGTGCGGCTGTAAATAGTGGCGCTGCACCAGCCGTTATTTTGCAGGTAAGGAACGGCGGTTTCTTGCCACATCAAGTGCATTTCCGCCGGTACGCCGGGAAATGTCATTACTGTCACGTCAGAAACCGGTTGCCAAATAATGCCCGGTGCAGAACCGCTGCGGTTCGGCAGAATATCCGCAGTTTCTGGAATTAAAGCTTGCTTGCGATTGCTGGGACTCATGGTGCCTCCCCGCTGGGCATATTTGTATTCGATATCGGCGATAATTTCCGGCTTTTCTATTAAGGGAACCCCAAAAAAATCGGCGATGGTTTCCACTGTCAGGTCGTCTGGTGTGGGGCCCAGACCGCCGGTGAAGAGCAAAAGCTGCGATCGACTGACGGCGATTTCTAACACTTGTTTGATACGTTCTGGATTGTCCCCCACCACTGTTTGATAGTAGTGAGGTATTCCCAGACTCGCTAATTCTTTGGCTAAAAACTGGGCATTGCTATTAAGAATATCGCCTAACAGCAATTCAGTGCCAACACAAATAATTTCAGCAACCATTATTCGATTTTAGATTTTAGATTTTGGATTTTGGATTGGGGAATTGGGCATTGGGCATTGGGCATGGGGCATTGGATTGGGGAATTGGGCATGGGGAATTGGGCATGGGGCATGGGGCATGGGGCATTGGGCATTGGCCCGCGCAGGGCATTGGGAATTAGGCATTTGGCATTAGAAATTATTTTTCTTCCTTCTTCCTTCTTCCTTCTTCCTTCTTCCTTCACCTAGCGTGTCTCCAAACTTTCCAGCTAGCATATCCCAGCAAACTTGTTGCACCCATAGCGTAAATTACGCCGCTCGGAAGCGAAAAAGCTAGGGCTAAACTTCCCACCCACAGTGTCAGTGAGTAAATAAATAAAACCGCAAATCGATGGGAGAGTCCGGCTTCTAGAAGTCGGTGGTGGAGATGGCGCTTGTCAGCAATAAACGGTGACTTGCCGTTGCGAAGTCGATCGAGAATCACCGCCGACATATCTAAAATCGGTACAGCTAAAATTAAATAGGGCAGCAACACAGAAGTAACAGCCGTAGTTTTAACCAACCCAATTACTCCCACTCCAGCGAGAGTAAACCCGATAAAATAAGCCCCGCCATCTCCCATAAAGATTTGAGCCGGATTGAAGTTGTAGCGCAGAAACCCCAATGTCCCGCCAGCTAAAGCCGCTGCAATCAGGGCCGCCGCTGGTTGCTGCATCGCCAAACTGACAATCAGCATCACAACGGCTGCAATCCCTGAAACTCCGGCTGCTAAACCGTCCAAACCGTCAATCCAGTTGATGGCATTCGCCATGCCGACGAGCCAAATCACGGTAATTGGCAAGCTCAGCCAGCCAATATTAGTCAGTCCCAAGGAGGGAACTGTCAGAAACTCAATCTGTACGCCCGCGTACCAAACGATGCTGGATACGCCAATTTGCATGAGCAAGCGTTTTAAGGCCGAGAGCGAAAATAGGTCGTCTGCTAAACCGATGAGGAAGAATCCGATGCCGCCGAGGGTGACTCCCCAAATTTCGTATTCGTCTTTGGGATTGAGAACTTGTCCGTTAGCATCGAGGAAGCCTCCTGAGATCCAGACAAATAAGAGGGCAGTGATAGTGCCGAGAAAGATGGACACTCCTCCCAAGCGCACCATTGGGCGCTTGTGGACTTTTCGCTCGCCTGGCCGATCGACTCGCCCGCTTTTGAGACCAATTTTTTTGACTATTGGTGTACTCCAGAGGACGACGATCGCAGAAACCAGGAAAGCGAGTATGTGGTACAGATACTGGTACGGCATCTGAAATCAATTTTAAATAGTGCGGGGCAATTAGTCTGTCAGGCAGAGTCTACTACATTTCAGATGGCTTATAACAAGGAAACATCTTGAAGAGCGACTGGGGGTTTGGGAGTCGGAGATTTGCCGCAATGGCAGTTGCAGGAGGACGAATTGTCAGGTTTTTCATTTCTAACTCTCGAATTAACGATTTGAAATATCGACTTTTTCGCGAGCAAAAAAGTCGATATTTGGCGAGCGGGCCCAGTTGAACGGTATCTTTCGCAACCGACAAATACCGTTAGTCAAACCAGCCCCGCCCGACAAATATCTTTACTAAAAACCGTATTGGCGATCGATATTTTTGGTGAAAACCGCTTGTCAATATCGCTACCGGCAACTCTCAATCTTTTCCTGCTCTTTATATCCGCCCCAAAGCGGTTACAAGCCCCCGATACAATCGATGGTCGATCCCAAAATTTAAGATGCTAGTTCAATCCCCCAGATTCAATGCGAGAAGAAATCTAAAATCTAAAATCTAAAATCTAAAATCGACTAACCCTTTTACCCGTACACTTCCAACTACCAATTTCCCGTTGCAGATCAGGAAAATTAAGCTAATGCCGGCACTTTCAAGTACAAGTGGGGATATAAGGGGAAGCGATCGCACAGTGCTGCTACTCGACGCAAGCAGTCGGCTGCAACGCTTTCATCATCGGGATTTAGCAGGCGATCGGCAATAATATTGCCAATCTCGGTAAATTCTGCTGTTCCCATTCCCCTGGTGGTCATCGCCGGCGAACCGAGTCTCAAACCGCTGGTGACAAAGGGAGATGCCGGATCGAAAGGCACGGTATTTTTATTAGCAGTAATATTCACACCGCTGACTAATTGGTCCGCTACCTTGCCTGTCATGTTTACCGATCGCAAATCAACTAGCATTAAGTGATTGTCCGTGCCGCCGGAAACGAGTTTTAAACCCCGCTGCTGCAACTGTGTCGCTAAAGCGCGCGCATTTTCAATTACTTGACCGGAATAAGTTTTAAATTCAGGCTTTAATGCTTCGCCGAAAGCTACTGCTTTGCCCGCAATGACGTGTTCTAATGGCCCACCTTGAGTGCCGGGGAAAACTGCTTTGTCAAACTTTTTACCTAATTCCGGGTCATTGGTCATAATCAAGCCACCACGGGGGCCGCGCAGGGTTTTGTGAGTAGTGGTGGTGACTGCGTGACAGTGGGGGAGGGGGTTGGGGTGGTGTCCTGTGGCGACTAACCCGGCGATGTGAGCGATGTCGGCGAGCAGGTAGGCTCCGATTTCGTCGGCGATCGCTCTAAACTTCTCAAAGTCGATAATTCGCGAATATGCTGAATAGCCGCAAATTAGCAATTTCGGTCGGTTTTCTTTGGCCAGTGCCAAAATTTCGTCGTAGTCGAGCTGTTCTGTTTCTTGGCTGACGCCGTAGTGATAAGCTTTGAACCATTTGCCGGATACGTTGACCGGCGAACCGTGGGTCAAGTGTCCGCCGTGGGACAAATCCATGCCCATTATTCCGTCTCCGGGTTCCAGCAAGCTCAAAAATACTGCAAAGTTGGCTTGAGCGCCGGAGTGGGGCTGGACGTTGGCGTGAGCGGCTCCAAATAGCTGTTTGGCGCGATCGATCGCGATTTGCTCGATGCCGTCAATAAATTCGCAGCCGCCGTAATACCGTTTTGCTGGCAGTCCTTCGGCGTATTTATTGGTCAGCACTGAGCCTTGAGCGGCCATTACTGCTGCGGAGGTAAAGTTTTCGCTGGCGATGAGTTCTAGGTGGTCTCGCTGCCGCTGGAGCTCTTGCCCGATTAAATCGGCAATGAGCGGATCGGTTTTGGAAAGGAATTCTAAGTTAGTGTCCGTCACAATAATCAACCTCTTGACAATTTTGGGATTGGGAATTGGGGATCTTATACCGTACTACGGATTTCGCACCATTGACATAAATATTACGTTGTGTTCAGGTTAAGCGGTTTGTCCCCAACTCCTGACATACAATGAAATTACTGGTGTGAAACCTGCCGGAGGTATCAAATGTTAGTCATTTTAATGGAAAATCAGATGCTTGCCCCTCAGTGTGTTTGCCAAAGTTGTTTGCTGGCCGATCGCACTGGCCAACCGCGCTGGAGTGGTGGAGAGCTTCGCTGTGGACATCCAGTTGCTAAACCTACGGAAAATTTGCCCGATCGGTACGAGTGTCAAATGGGCTTCACGATCGCTAATATTAAATAAAAAAGCCTGCATCTGGTAGTTGGGGCTGCTCCCTGCTGAGTGAAAAGCAAGTTCCGGCAGAGTCGAAACACAAACCCTGCTGCTGCGTTATCCTGAGTTTAATGGAATTAATAGTTCACCGATCGACTCAGGAGAGTTCATTATGACTTGGCGCGGGTCTACAACTGTTACAGACCGGATTTTTGCTTCTTTGCCTTATTTGCTCCCGTTGGTTGACGGGCTGGCCTTTGGCAGGTTTCTGTTTACACAGTTTCCTGTGCTGCAACTGTTGTTGATACCGCTAGCTCCTTTGATGCAAATTTATAGTTTGCCCTTTGCTAGCTTGGTTATTTTCTTTGCTCTGTATTTAGGAGTAGTTAGAAACGAAAACATCAGTCACTTCATTCGTTTTAATGCGATGCAGGCGATTCTTTTAGACATTGTTTTGATGCTGTGCGGTCTGGTTTTGCCGATTTTTTCTAACGGCTTACAAGTCGCATTTATTGCGGAAACTCTGTATAACATGGTGTTTTTGGGCGCTTTTGCTGCATTTGTCTATGCAGTCGTGCAGTCGCTTTTGGGACGCTATGCAGAGATTCCTCCGCTTTCGGATGCTGTTTATATGCAGGTACGATAAATCAGTCATTGGTCATTGGTCATTGGTCATTAGTAGGGAGAGGGCGCGTGCGTGAAATGGTTAACTCTTTCCAGGGCGCAAATCATCGCTAAACACGGCCCTAGAAGCTCCTAAAAGACATTGTTGTTTTTGCACTTACCTAATTAATAACTAATGATATCATGTCCGATCGATTGACGATAATATCCCGGCCGGGCGGGTTTTTGAGATTGTCAATTATTGGCAGATATTGTGGGTGAACCCGCCCCTACCTGATTTGGGGCGAAGCGAAGCGGAGGGAAGCGACCGGACATGATATGACTGATGACTGATGACTAATGACTAACAACTACTGTATTTTCAAGACTGCCGATGCCTTCAATTTCGATGCGGACTCGATCGCCTATTTGTAGCGGCCCTACTCCTTGCGGCGTTCCCGTCAGTATCACATCGCCGGGAATTAGGGTCATTATTTGACTGATGTAGGAGACGAGAAAGTCTGGGGAAAATACCATGCGATCGATCTGGGATGACTGTACCGGTCGCTCGCTGTCATTGACAAAAGTCTGCAACTGTGCTGCAGGACTCAGTTCGCGGACAATCCAAGGCCCCAAGGGACAAAATGTATCGAACCCTTTGGCCCTCGCCCACTGGTTGTCCCGCTTTTGCAAATCTCTGGCTGTTACGTCATTGGCGATGGTATAGCCCCAAATTTTGCTGTGTGCTTGTTCGGGAGTGCAGTTGGTACAATGTTCGCCAATTACCAGGGCCAATTCTCCCTCGTAGTCTACCCTTTCCGACTGCTGCGGATAACGAATCGCTCCACCGGCAGGGATGACGGCACTCGGAGGCTTGAAAAATAGCAGGGGTTCTTCCGGTACAGGGGTTCCCATCTCGGCGGCGTGATCGACATAATTTTTGCCTACGGCTACAATTTTTGAGGGAGAGCACGGGGCGAGAATTTGGTAAGTATCTGGTGAAAGTTCCAAATCGGTTGGTTGTCCTTTTAACCAGGGCGGTGCATCAAATACTTGAACGCTGTGACTGAGTTGCAGTAAACCGTAATGGATGTGTCCTTGTGTTGTTTTAACTCGAACGTAGCGCTGGGCCATACTATTTTAGATTTTAGATTTTAGATTTTAGATTCTAGATTCTAGATTAAGAGGATATAGGCATAATTGCGGAAAATTAATTTGTTTAGGCCCGTTTAAGATTTTTGGTCTACGATTGTCAAATCGCTTTCCGTGCAAATTCCGTACAGCGGTTTGTCCCAGGAGTCAACTGGTAGCTGGGGGATCGAGGCAAATTCAAAGATAATGCCGATCGTAATTTTTGATTCCCACTCAGCTAAACTGAGCATTCTGTCGTAATAGCCGCCGCCGTAGCCCAAGCGATAGCCGCGAACATCGCAGCCTACTGCAGGTACGAGCATTAAATCTACTTCTGAGTGGTCTATTTTAGGAGCATCCGGCAGGGGTTCGAGTATGCCATAAGCTCCAGTATGTAAAGCATCTCCGGGCTGCCAGATGTGCCAGGATAGCTCTTTGCCGACACAGCGGGGAAATCCCCATTTGCGGGGAGTTACAAATAGGGGACTTAAATCTGGTTCTTGGCGACAACTGAAGTAGGCGAGGATTGTTTTTGCTTGGGTGAATAGGGGCGAGTTTTGCAGGTGATTGCAGAGGCTCGTGCTCTTTTGTGTCCATTCTTGTCCTGATAGGGATTTGCGGGTGTGGAGGAGCGATTTTCTTAATTCAGTTTTAGTTAATGCAGGTTCAGCAGTGTTCATATTTGCGATCGAATCTCTCGTTTGAGTTCCAGTCCGACAGGGGTTGAAAACCCCTGTCTCACAGCGAAAGTCCTCTCAAAGAGGACTACAATTAATTGCGTTTCCATCACACTCTGCAGTCGGTTTTAACCGACTTTAGCTTTGAGGCAGGGGTTTAAACCCCTGCCGGACTGTCGGACTGTCGAAAAGTATCAACATTCGGTTTTAGTTAATGAAGGTTCAGCAGTATTCATATTTGCGATCGAATCTCTCGTTTGACTTCGAGTCCGACAGGGGTTGAAAACCCCTGTCTCATAGCGAAAGTCCTCTAAAAGAGGACTACAATTAATTGCGTTTTCATTACACTCTGTAGTCGGTTTTAACCGACTTTAGCTTTGAGGCAGGGGTTTCAACCCCTGCCGGACTGTCGGGCTGTCGGACTGTCGGGCTGTCGGACTCCCGGACTGCCGGACTGTCGGACTGTCGGAAAGTATCAACCAACTGGATTTGAGAGCACATATTGTCTCACCACAGGACAAACGCTGAATAGCGTTTCATTCTCCTGTTCTTCTATTTCAACGAGCGATCGCCTCCCCAAAGATTGCAGCCCGTCAAATAAGTCGGAGGGCGATAAATCGGCATCTTGTAGCAATTGCTCTATTGAAACTGAATTTGCTTCGCGGCTGAGGCGGCAGATTAGTTTTTTTTCTAATTCTGACAAACGATTTATCTGCGGGTGCAATGTTGCTGCCAATTCTTCACCTAAGAATATCCTATCATATTTTAAAAATTCTGCAACCCTACCTCGGAATATTTCTTGAATGGTGGTGGCGACTATTTTTAACCACAATGGATTGCCTCGGTAGGTGTTAATTAAGTTTTCCCATGTTTCGGGATTGAGTAAACTTTTTTGTCGGAAAATTTCCACTGCTGCGGCACCTATGCCTTTGAGTTGTAAGCTGCGAACTTGTGAATTTTCACCTTTTAACGCGGTAATTTCTCTGGGTGGTTCCCAAGTGTTGAGGATTAAACAACTGTTGTGAGTTGTTTCTCCGATTTGTCTGAATAGGATGCTATAATTTTCGCATTCTGGGCGGTAATTTCCTGCTAATTGTCCGCTGCTGAGAATGGTTTGCACGTCGTCGATGATAATGAGACAGCGGTTTTTTCGCAGATATTCCATTAACAGAGAAATTCGCTCTGGGATGCTGGTAGGGAGTTCGATTTCTGGTTTATTTAAGAGAAATTCTAGGAGATTTTTTAGGGTAGTTTCTAATGGTGGGGAGTGGCGGAGACTTCGCCAGATGACGTATTCAAAGTTATGCTGAATTTTTTGGATGAGGTGGAGGGAAAGTGCGGTTTTGCCAATACCGCTAATTCCTAATATTGCTGCGAGGGTGCACTTTTCTTGGACGATGGATTTTTCGAGGGTGGCGAGTTCGGATGTGCGATCGCACAATAATGAAATATGAGGTGCGTCTGCTAAGTCTAGTCTGGTTTGGGGTTGGGATGTGTCTGAGGTCGGGGTTGAGGGCGATCGTTCTTTTGGAACTTCGGGAGATTGGCTATCTGTATTGACATTGACATTACAAAATACAAAATCCTTACCAAAATTTTGTGAAACAATGAATACTTGTCGCCTCTCAAGTGTTGAGCGTAAATTCGATTGAGTTACTTCTTCATCTAATACATTTGATAAACGCTTCCATAATTTTGAGGCGATATTTCTGACGTGACCTTCACTACAATATGATGTTTTTGCGATTTGAGAGTATTTTTGACCTTCCCATACACCCCGCAGGATAGCTTTTTGCAGATCGTCCAAGTGCTCTCCTGTTTTGGCGAAAACCATTTCGTCAGCCAATCTCAAGACTTCTTTAACGTCCATTAGTTAAGTATGTATGGAGGTCTTGGCTATTTTATCATATTTTTTATGACATTTTATGACAAAGATGACATAAGCTGACTTTTTTAATGATTAATATCTGATTTGTTCTGATACTTTCAATGTAAAAAAACTAGAATATTAGCTATATTGATATTTAGTACAGCAGGTGAAATTATTGTAAGTTTAATGATTTTTCACCGAGTATCAGGTTCGCCATCAACCATTTTATTGATACCAGGAAAATTAGGGGGTTCAATGGCAAAGCATATTTGGAAAAATCAACCGCTGGGAATTCTGCTATTTATGTCAACTTTTTGTATGTCTTTGACTATAAATTGGGGACAAGGAATAAATCAAAAAGCAATGGCTTACGAACCACATGAATTTGTGTTCATTAGTGGATTACCAAATTTGCGAAATATGGATCAGCAACGGGCAGATTCTGTCTGTAACAACAATTTTGCCGAGCTTAGACAGCTAGGGATTTTCGATGAAAGAGTTCAAAATAATACTTGGCATATCTGGGCACACGTTAAAAACGGAGACTGTGTGATAAATATTCGCAATTGGTCGGGAGGCAGGAAGGATCCTGTTGATTGGACACCTAGCAATAATCCAAAAAGGAGGATTCGGGTTAGTGTTCCAAAATTTAATTAACAACTGAAGTTTGAGCATAGGCGATCGCCCTTCCTTCACTGAAGTGCGATCGCCTTCATAATATCACAGTCTCAAACTATTTCCGAGGCTAAAAGCCTACCATCAACTCGCTCATATTCATCTTCCACTAGCCACGAGTGAGCCTCATCGTAACTTGAACTTAAAAACAGCGGTTTATAATTCGCCGATGGCTCGTAAATACAACACTTACTATTTTTGCCACCCACTAACATCAGAATTCGAGGCGGGAAAACAATCGGATCTACCCACAACTCGATAAATTCCCAATCATTGATTTGTTCGACGAGGTTTTGTGCGGGGGATAACATGGTAATTATCGGTTCCTTTGATGATTTTAATTTCTGCGTAATACAGCGGAACGCGACTGCCGTCGGCTCTGATTTGATAACCTATAGGATAATCAAAGTATAACCCGTAGCGATCGTAGTCATCGGTTTCCTCCTCAATCCCTGTAAGCTCTCCTCTATCTATAATAGCTTGTATCACTAAATCCATTGTGGCTCTGTCATTAAACACATGAGCTTTTCCTTCTTTTCTCAGCAGTCTTTGTACCTGTGGCGTTGCTGGAAGATGTTTGTCAAATAAACTAATTCTTGGGTCTGGTGTTAGTTCGCGGTTAATGCCACTCATTAACTAATTATATAGGATACTTGCAATTAAGTTTACTATAACCTTGCATGAAGATCGCCCTTCCTTAACCGAGGCGCGATCGCACTTTCCATTTATCCCCTCGATCGCACTTCGTGAATTTCTGCTTCTGAATCTTCCTTCGTAAAAATTACATCCTCATAAATAGCATCAATACCTGTGCGAAAATCTACGCTAGCCAAGTGAATTTCGCTTCCTTGATTATAGGAATACAAAACCCACAACCCTTCAGCATTACGGCGAAAACACTCTACCCGTTCACGTTTTTGGCTAATCAACACATACTCTTCCAGCGTTTCTAATTCTTGATAGTCAGCAAACTTATCGCCCCGATCGAATCCTTCAGTTCCTTTTGACAAAACCTCGACAATTAAACAAGGATATCTTTTAAAAGATTGAGATGATTTGTCCCCTTCGTCGCACGTTACCATCACGTCAGGATAGTAGTAAATATTCTTCGATTCAATCCTGGCTTTCATGTCAGACATATAAACACGACAGCCACTACCCCGAACATGATTTCTCAAAAGTGCAAATAAGTTGCCGGCAAGTGTCACATGAGCATCGCTTGCACCAGCCATTGCATAGGTTTCGCCCTGAATATACTCATGTTTGACCTGGCTGAGTTCTTCTAACTTCAGATACTCTTCCGGTGAGATATAATTGTGCGTGCGATCGGCAATCATTGGCTTTCCCAAATTTCAGTTTTCGATGATTCCAGTCGAGGTATTTGTATTATAGCAGTTTTCACTCGGATGAAATACAGGACACAGCAGTAGGGACACGGCACTGCTTCCGACTATTGTCAGTGAATTATCACCCAAATTTATAGAATTTATTAGTGCCAAAAAGCGGACTGGTTTGTGTAGGATAGGTTGCAACCGCCGACTATTATAAATTGAGGTTTCTAACCCGCATGTAGTATTATTCCTAAAAAAACCCGGTTTCTTCAAGAAACCGGGTTTTTCACACTTACGCGGCGTGTTGTCGATACCAATCAATCGTATTTTTCAACCCTTCCTTAAACTTCACCTCCGCAACAAAACCAAACTTTTCCTTAGCCCTTTGCGTATCCAAACAGCGACGTGGCTGACCGTTCGG
This sequence comes from Microcoleus sp. Z1_B2, assembly GCF_036700325.1. Classification (NCBI taxonomy): domain Bacteria; kingdom Bacillati; phylum Cyanobacteriota; class Cyanophyceae; order Oscillatoriales; family Microcoleaceae; genus Microcoleus; species Microcoleus sp. Z1_B2. The sequence goes on along the minus strand of NZ_JAUBOQ010000008.1, from coordinate 125,712 downwards.
TTTGTCTGTTTCCCAGACAATTTCTCCCTCAAATCCCATCAATTCGCAAATCGTTTCCACTAAATCGCGAATTTTAACTTCGCTATTCGTTCCCAAATTAACCGGGTCAGATTCACTGTAAGATTGAGCCGCCATCACAATTCCCCGCGCGGCATCTGTGGAATACAAAAACTCGCGGCTAGGGCTGCCGTCGCCCCAAACTGGGAGTGTTTTGTCTCCCCTTTCTTGCGCTTCGTGGACTTTGCGAATTAAGGCGGGGATGACGTGGGAACTTTTCGGATCAAAGTTATCTTCCGGGCCGTACAGATTTACTGGTAGCAAGTAGATACCGTTGAATCCGTATTGCTGGCGGTAGGATTGCAGTTGCACTAATAAAGCTTTTTTGGCAATTCCGTAAGGTGCGTTAGTTACCTCTGGATAGCCGTTCCAGAGGTCATCTTCTTTGAAAGGAACTGGGGTGAAGTTGGGATAAGCGCAAATCGTGCCGACGCAGACAAATTTTTCGACTCCTGCTTCGTAGGCGGCGTGGATTAGTTGCGCGCCCATCATCAAATTGTCGTAAAATAATTCAGCGGGTTTGACTAGGTTTAAACCGATGCCGCCGACGTGGGCGGCGAGGTGAATGATGATATCTTGTTGGTCGGCGGCGCGCTTGCAGTTTTCCATGACGCGGAGGTCGCAGTCGCGCGATCGAGTTACAGAAATTTTATCAGCATCGGCCCCTGCTTTTACTAGCTGGTCGATTACCTGACGGCCCAAGAAACCGGCGCCGCCCGTGACTAGAATGCGTTTGCTGCTTAAATCCAAGCTTGTCATAATTTTAGCCTCGGGATTTTGAATAAAGGTCGATCGACAATTTCAATTCTAAAATTGTTGCTTTAGCAAAAAAAGCTTTCAGCTACAGGATGAGGTTGCCCACAAATTTATTTTAGCTGCACCCGATAGGGACAATTTGCGCCGTGCACACCCGAAAGTTAGATATACGGGTCGCGACTCCTCAACTATCATTTTAATGTTTTTTTTAGCCCGCACAGCCTAAAATTTGGCGAGCAATTAAGCTGGTTCTTTGAATGCCGATCGCGGGCTAATAGCTTTAACAATCTTCTCATCAGTTGTGAACTTTGTGCAGGGGCAATCCTCCGGTGCGCGCCTTTAGCCAAAGGGGTAGACACGGGGGTTCTACCCCGACAAATTGTTCGCACTGAAGGCTTGATGTAGCAGCTTAATCAAATCCGTTGCCCGAACCTCGACCTTGCTCCTCTAAAGCTTTCATGTCAGCATCTACCATTAAATGCACTAACTCCTGAAAAGTTACAGAAGGTTCCCAATTTAATTGCTGGCGCGCCTTAGTCGAATCGCCAATCAACAGTTCGACTTCTGCCGGCCGCAAGTAGCGTTCGTCAAACTCCACATATTTTTGCCAATCTAAATTGACGTAAGTAAAAGCCAAATCGAGAAATTCTTTAATGGAATGGGTCTCGTTGGTAGCAATGACATAATCGTCAGGCTTGTCTTGTTGTAGCATCAGCCACATCGCCCGCACGTAGTCTTTAGCATAGCCCCAATCCCGCTTAGAATCGAGATTGCCCAAGTAAATCTTTTTCTGCTTGCCGGCGACTATTCTGGCCACGGCGCGAGTAATTTTGCGAGTTACAAAAGTTTCGCCACGGCGCGGAGATTCGTGATTGAACAAGATGCCGTTGCAGGCAAAAAGTCCGTAAGATTCGCGATAATTTATTGTTTGCCAGTGACCGTAAACTTTGGCGCAGGCGTAAGGACTTCTGGGATAAAAAGGAGTTGTTTCCTTCTGCGGAACTTCCTGCACCAAACCAAACATTTCCGAAGAACCTGCTTGATAGAACCGCACTTCTATGCCCGTGCGGTGCTGATAGTCCCGAATTGCTTCTAGCAGCCGCAATACTCCCATCCCTACTGTGTCAACCGTATATTCCGGCGAGTCAAAACTGACTCGAACGTGAGATTGAGCGCCTAAGTTATAAATTTCTACCGGCTGAACTTCTTCCAATATCCGGCGGAGAGTGGTGCCGTCCGTCAAGTCGCCGTAGTGTAGAAACAGGCGCGCACCCTCGCTGTGGGGATCGACATAGATGTGGTCAATTCGATCGGTATTGAAACTAGAACTGCGCCGGATAATGCCGTGAACTTCATATCCTTTCTCTAACAGTAATTCGCTCAAGTAGGAGCCGTCTTGACCTGTAATACCTGTTATTAGCGCTCGCTTACGTTGCGTCATCTGATTTTCCTTTGACAGGCTGTGTTAATTTACAATAAATTTTTTGGCAGAGGCTGTTGCTCCCTGCCGACCGTATTGTCAAACTGCTTTATAAAACTTACTCAAACTTAACTTTAGTTACCTAAAGCCAGTTGAAGTTTACTTCCTACGCTGTTGGGTAGTCGGCTATCCCAAGATAAGTAGGCTATCCCCCTTAAGCCAAAGGTTATAGAGTTAAGTTTAACACCTAAACCTAAAGTAGTCTATCTAGAATAACTGATATTTCTAGATGAATAAGAGGTAGGTTTATTTAAGTATTTGCCCCTTTAGTTAAGCTCACAATTCTGCGATCGGCATCTAGGAACTGTTTAGTTTTGACAAAGAGTTTGTCGCTGATTGTCAGTAGTCAGCATCAGTGGTCAGTAACAAATAAAACTAACTACCGATTGCTGACTGCGGACAAAAATTAATATGCGCCGTTATTTTTGGGAAAAATCACAACTCCAATTGTTTTGAAAACAATCCACATATCCATCCAAAGGTTTTTGTCATTTGCGTAATAGAGGTCGATTTGGACTCGGCGGGGATAGGGAATGTCGTTGCGACCGGACACTTGCCACAAGCCTGTAATTCCAGGTCTTATGGTGAGAATTTTGTTGATGTGATTGCCGTATCTCGGCAGTTCTTCTTCAACTAAAGGTCTGGGCCCGACGACGCTCATATCTCCTTTTAAAACATTCCAAAACTGGGGAAACTCGTCTAAACTGGTCATTCGTAAAAATCTTCCAATCCAGGTAATTCGAGGGTCTTGTTTCAGCTTGAAATTGTCCTCAAACTCTTGACGCAAATGCGGAGAATTTTCCATGATTTCCAGCAATATATCGTCCGCATTTTCCACCATCGTTCTGAATTTAAGGCAATAAAACCTTTTACGGTTTTTGCCTACTCGTTCCTGTACGTAAAAAATAGGACCGGGCGAGCTTAAGGCGATTAAGAAAGCCAAAAGCAGGTAAACCGGAGCAAACAGGATCAGAACCGATAAGGAAAACAGGATGTCAAATAACCGCTTGAAAAGTTCTCCGTCGAGGCTCTGTAGAGAACGACTTATGCGTCTATCTCCTTGCAGGACAGACCCAAAACCGCGTCTTGCGATCGCTCGAATTACCTTGCCGGAGATTAGTTGGCTGTCGGCAGTCATCTTACTCCTTCACTTCACACCACACACAGTCCTGATCATAAAGCCTCAAGACGCTTTGTTCTCTCAATTATGTTGCCAATACTCAATTTTCTGCCTTCAGAAGGCTTCAAAAGGCAGAAGGAAGAAGGAAGATGGCTTCAAAAGGCAGAAGGAAGAAGGCACAAGGCACTGATGCAGAGGTCTTCTGAAGGCACTTATACAAAGGCAGAAGGAAGATTGTCCCGCTATGGGGTTCTGGCACTCTCAAGCCCCAGACTCGGTAAAATCACGGGATTGAAATTCCTGATAGCAGCCTTCCACAAAAGCTAGATAGCGCTGCCCAAAGACATCGGGGGCAAAATGTTCAGCGCGCAACCTGCTGATTTCTGGCTCAAATTTGCCTTGCAACTGCTCAAATTCCTCGACAGCTTCGACTAATGATGCTGCGGTTTGGGAGGAAAAAAATAAACCAGTCCCTGTCTCTGGGTGTTGGCGAATGTCGAGCACTGTCTCCAAAGCGCCCCCTGCAGCATAGGAAATTACCGGTGTTCCGCAAGCTTGAGCCTCTACCAAAGCTATGCCAAAATCTTCGCAAGCTGCATAGACAAAGGCTTTCGCCTCTGCCATGTACTTTTCAACGATGGAGGCGGGCTGCCAGCCGAGCACTTGCACGTTGGGTTTGGCGATTTGCCGAATCATTTCTAATTCTGGCCCGGTGCCGATGACAATGAGAGTATGCCCGAGTTGATTGAATGCTTGGACGATCGCACTTACGTTTTTGTAACTTACCAACCGACAAACGGTGACGTAAAAGTCTTGTTTTTGCCGCATCAAGGAAAATCGCTCGATATTTACCGGGGGATAAATCACCTGGGCCCGCCGCCGATAGCATCGCCAAATTCGGCGCGCAGTGTGTTGAGAGTTAGCGATGAAATAATCAACGCGATTGGCGGAAATTACGTCCCACTGCCGCAGTCGATGCAACAAATATCGCGTCAGCAGCCCCTGGATACCCCGTCCGGCTTTGCTGCTACGCAAATAGTCAAAAGTTAAGTCCCAAGCGTAGCGCATGGGCGTGTGGCAGTAGCAGACGTGCATTTGCTGGGGACTGCTGAGGATGCCTTTGGCGACGGCATGGGATGAGGAGAGGATGATGTCGTATTCTCGCAGATCTAGTTGTTCGATCGCGATCGGCAGAAACGGCAAATATTTTTGGACGCCGCTGCGGGCATTGGGAAACTGCTGCAAAAAAGTTGTGCCAATCTGTCGCCCGAAAAGATAGCTTTCGGGATTGGCTGATTCAAAGTCGATGAGGGCATAGATATCTGCCTCGTCTACGTGTTTGAGGATTTCCTGTACTACGAGTTCTGAACCGCCAGTAGCTAAGGGCGTCAACCATTCGTGAACTAGGGCGTATTTGAGTTGTTTCACTTGTATTTGTAGCCGATCAAATGATTTGTTAGCGCCAGTGCTGTCAATATTAGTCTTACTGAGGGATCACTTACGCAATATCCCGCCATCAACCAGGTTTCTATGTACGTATCTTCCAACTGAGATGTTGCACCATTCTCAATTACTTGTTTAGGAACAGGCTTTTCGGCCTGTTCCACAAGAAAATTCACTCTTTGTGGAACAGGCAAGATGCCTGTTCTTGAGAATGGTGCAAGATGTGAGTCAAACCAAGGATTTTGGGAATAAACGGGGTTTTTGTGAAATCAGCCACAGCAAAACAGGACTCTCCGGCAGTGATTTCCCCGATTGTTGACAAGAAATACTATTAGGCAGAATATTGAAGGTGATTTGCTGGCGCCTAAATCTTCGGAACGGGCGATCGGCCGTAATGTGGTGTGAGGAAAAATGTCCAAATTTTTGTGGAAGGGACTTTTAATTAGTCCCGCTGTATTGGCAGCAAGTTTAGTCGTATCTTCGACGGCGCTAGCAGCAGAGAAACCTGTAGAAATTGCCACCACAGATCAAGCTCATCAATTGCCATTAGCAGGTGCTGCAACCGAGGCGGCAAAGTCTGAGACGGCAAAGCCTGAGACAGCCGAACCAGCGTCGCTAGCGAGCAAATCGACTGTTGAAACTATTGAGAAAGAAAGTGCGAACCTCTACGAGGGCTTCACTAACGATTTGATCGCCCCAGTTGTCGAACAAGCAAAAACACCGGAAGTTGCAGCAGATTTAGGCGAAACCAAACCCGCAGTCGCGCCCGCAAACTTAAGTTTTGAACAACCTGTCGCGGAGCAAATCCCCGCAGTCGCGCCCGCAAACTTAAGCGAAACGCAATCCGCCACTACACCGGCTAATTTAAGCGCCCAAGAGCAGATTTCCCAATCGACTGAGCCAAGTGCCCAACCTCAAGCACAGTCAAATGTTTTAGAACAAATCAACCAATACAGCGCCGAAGACAGTAGCAGCCAAGATGCGGCCGGCCAAGTAACCTCTGTTTCGCAACTTTCCGACGTTCGGCCAACCGATTGGGCATTCCAAGCTTTGCAATCCCTAGTAGAGCGCTACGGCTGTATAGCTGGCTATCCTGACGGCACTTTTCGCGGCAACCGGGCGATGACTCGCTACGAGTTTGCAGCAGGTTTAAATGCGTGTTTGGATAAAGTTAGCGAGCTGATTCAAGGCGGTTCCAGAAGTCTGGCGACGCGAGAAGATTTGGCTTCTGTGCAAAGGTTGCAAGAAGAATTTGCGGCGGAATTGGCAACTTTGCGCGGCCGCGTCGATGCTTTGGAAGCGCGCGCCTCTGAATTAGAAGCAAATCAGTTTTCAACTACGACTAAACTCAACGGCGAAGTGATATTTGGTTTGGCCGGTATCGCCAGGGGAGATGATGCCGAGGGTCGCGAAGCCGATCGAACCACGGCTTTTGGTAGCAGGGTTCGTATCAATTTCGACACGAGTTTCTCAGGAGAAGATTTGCTGAGAACTCGATTACAAGTTTTAAATTTGGGTGCGTTTTCTACGGAAAATACGAAAACTGCTGAAGGGGAATTGCGGTTTAATGTCGGGCCTTTTGGCGAGGCTAACAATATAGTAGCTTTAGATGCGCTGCTTTACCAATTCCCTCTAGGCAAAAGCACGACTGTAATTCTCGAAGCTAATGCCGGCGCTGCTGATGATTTTGTTAACACTGTCAACCCTTACTTTGACGGAGACGGCAGCTACGGCGCTCTTTCTAACTTCGGTACTCGCAACCCAATTTACTATTTGCTTGGTGGTTCTGGCATCGCTCTGCGGCATCAGTTTGGGGAAAAATTAGAGGTTAGTTTGGGGTATTTGACCGGCGACCCCGCGAACCCGACGCGGGGTAACGGTTTGTTCAACGGTTCTTACGGCGGTTTGGCTCAGTTGACTTTCAAACCGAGCGACAGCATGGCTTTAGGTTTAACTTACGTTAATTCCTACAACTTAATTACCAATACCGGCAGCAATGCTTCTAATTTTCCGCAGCGTCTCGGTTCCTTCGGGTTCGACAGCGATAGCAATGTGCCAGTTTCTAGCAATTCCTACGGCGCGCAAGCTTCGTGGCAGTTGAACCGGAGATTTGCAATTGGCGGTTGGGCTGGTTACACTAATCAGCGCATTTTATCCAACTTGGGTACTCCTACGGGTTCTGTGCAGCGGGGCGATCAAAAAATTTGGAACTGGGCAGTTACTTTGGCTTTTCCTGATTTGTTGAAAGAAGGAAATGTGGCGGGGATTGTTGTAGGTATGGAGCCGCGGGTGACGAGTTCTACTAATCGGACTTTGCCGGAAGATAAGGATACTTCGCTGCACCTTGAAGGTTTCTATCAGTTTAAGTTGAGCGATAATATTTCTATCACTCCTGGTCTGATTTGGCTGACTGCTCCTGACCACAATAAGAATAATTCTGATTTGGTGATTGGGGTTGTCAGAACGACGTTTACTTTCTAGGAGCAGCCCACATCGATTTTAGATTTTAGATTTTAGATTTTAGATTGGCGGTTTTAATCTAAAATCTAAAATCGCAAATCTAAAATTGTCTGAGTTGGGGTTTAGGGTTTAAACAGAAACGACCAGCTTTAGCAAAAGCTGGTCTGCACAAATAGTTAAATCCGTTGTGTTCCCACAGTGTTGTTCTCACAGTGAGGAAACCCAAGTTGCACGTTTCTTTGCAAAGGGTTCTAACAGAAACATCATCTCTCTTAAGGGGTATTATAACAACAAAATTTAATTTTCTGTAATAAAACTTTACATTACAGGCGAATATAAATTCTGATATCGTTTCCGGTTGCATCGGAATGATTTAACCGCAGAGGGCGCAGAGAACGCAGAGGGAGAGAATACAGAGATGAATAATTCCGATGCTACCGGATTTGATATTAGGGGACGATCGCCCTTGGGGTCACTTTGTATAATTAAGCCTAGGTTCAACAACCCGGTTCCTGCGTAGGTTTATCGGTTCCAAACCGTTTATTTTGCCTAAAAACGAGGTTTCGATTGCCGATCGACCCTTCACACACTTTGTATAAATCAAGCCGGGGCTTGCTGCGGTCTACCCCAGACAATTCGCTCCTGCTTGTATACAACCATACCCGGTTTAGCACCTTTCGGCTTGTATACATATTTCGGTTCTGTATAAACTACGGGGACTTGTTCGCTGTGGCGCGCGCGACTGTAGTAAGCAGTCATGTCGGCGGCAAATTGCAAATCGGTTTCTTCAGCAACTGTACCGGGTTTGAGACGCAGCAAAGCGTGGCTTCCGGGAATCTCTAGGGTGTGGAACCATAAGTCGTAGTCGTTGGCGGTGCGAAAAGTGAGTTGGTCGTTTTGGCGGTTGTTGCGCCCGATTAATAATTCAAAGCCGCTGGGGGTTTGGTAGCGGTGAAATTCGATCGCAGCATTTTTGTCGGTACTGCGGTAATCTGGTACGTCTAGATATTTTTGCTGGATCAGTTCTTCGCGGATTTCGGCGAGGGTTTGCAAATCTTGGGTGTTGCGGTAGGTTTCCAATACCGAAAGTGCGGCTTCAACTTGTTCTAAATAGTCGATTTCTTCCTGTACGGCGGCTAACAAAGGTTCTACTGCAATGCGAGCTCTTTTAAGTTTTTGGTGTTTTTTGTAGAGGGCTTGAGCGTTTTGAACGGCGTTTTTTTCCGGGTTTAAGGAAATGATCACTGGTTTCTCGGTTTCAAAGTCGGGGAGAGAAATCGATTTCATTCCCGGTTCCCAATGCTGCAAATTGGCCATCAGCAAATCGGCTTGGGATTTGTGGGTGTCGGCGTCTGCTGATTGCTGTAAACGTTCTTTAAATGTGTTGGCTTTTAGGCGCAGTTTGGCTAGGACGTTGTTGAGTTTTTGGGTAAGCTGATGCCGCAGTTGCGCGAATACTTCTTGATTGATTTCGCCTGTGTAGTAGCTGTTAAGTAATTCTTGAACCGAAGAAGAATCAGAGGGCGGGCACGGGGGCACCGCCCCTACATTGTGATTTTCTGGTGTCGGCCAATCGATGACGGTGTAGCCTTCGGGGGTAAAACTTGGGTGAAATTTGGAGTTTTCTAGGCATTGCAGCCAGTATAGCCAGCGTTGGAATAGTTGCTGCCAGTCGTCGGGATTGAGGCTGTCGGTGGATTGTTCGGGGTCTAAAGAAGCCGATCGAATCATTGACAAAACTAAGGCTTTACTCATCCCTCGGTAATTCTTCAACAGATTGCCCTTTAATTGCCCAGGAACCAGGCTAATTCGTGATTGCCAGCGGTTTTGAGATTCGCTCAGACTCGGCACTGCATCGGTCAAAGACGGGGGCATTTCGTAGGGTTGCCCGGTTTGGATGGGACGGACGGTGGACTGTTTGGCGCTGACTTGGTGGGCGCAGGTGACAACGAGGTTGTCTTGGGCGGTGAGGATGACGTTACTGTATTTGCCCATGATTTCGGCGTAGAGGTGCCAGAGGGCGGGTTCGCCGGGGCGTTTGGCGAATTGCAAGTCGATGACTCTTTCCCAGGATGAAACAGGGGCGATGGAAACTAAGGCTAAACCGCTGAGTTGATGCCGCAGTTGTTCGCTGAAGGTGAAGGTATCGGGAATGCGGGGCGGGGGGTCGCCGACGCAGATGCGGGCGGCCACAGGATGCCAGGAAAGGTCAATCCAGCCGCGCCCTTTCATGGTGCGGAGGGCTAGGGACACGGTAAATCGATCGCGCTGGTAGACTTGTTCTAAGCGCGCTGGCAGCCATTGGGCTCGCAGTTCGCTGCAAGCTGCGGTTAAAGTTGTAAAGTCTACGGGTTGCACGGTGGCCTCTTTGCGATCGAACTATCTATTTCTATGCTGACAGATATCGGTCACATTTTACTAACTAAATCAAATTATTGTTTACTCTTGGGTTCGCATCCTTCGCTATGAAAGCCCTTCAATAATTACGTTAACAAATAATATCAAATCCCGTAGCATCGGAATTATTCATCTCTATATTCTCTCCCTCTGCGTTCTCTGCGCCCTCTGTGGTTAAATCATTCCGATGCAACCGGAAACGATATAACTAATAACTAATAGACATCTCCTAAAAAGCAGGTTTTGAACAGGCACAGTGCCTGTTCCACAATAATTATGGGAGATGTTTAATAAACTGTTGTGCATCTAATTTGACAGTAAATTTTTCTACAATTCCTGTGGGACGGGCATCCTGCCCGTCTCTGTATTCAATTTAGATGCGTAGCAGCTTAACAACTAATTAATAACTTCCCGAATCAATTCTAAATGTTTGTCCAAAGGTGCGATCGTATTGGCGGCGATCGCACCGCTAGCAGCAACAGCCGGCAAACCAATTCCCGGAAACGTCGAATCTCCGCAGCAAAACAACCCCGGTAAAGGCGTTCTCGGCCCGGGAAACAAGCCACTACCCGCCCGAATTCCGGGTCCGTAGGAACCGCGATGGCGGCGCAAAAACCGTTCGTGGGTTAGGGGTGTGCCAACTAAGGTGACTTCGCAGCGCGATCGAATATTGGGGATAATTCTTTCTAAGGCTTCCCACATTACCTCGGCGCGCGCTTGTTTTTGCAGCTTGTACTCTTCGCTGGTTCTATCGAGCTTTTGCCACAAATCGTAAGGCTCGTTTCCGGGGGTATATGCGTGAATGACGTGCTTTCCCGGAGGCGCGAGGTGGGGGTCGAGGAGGGAGGGAATCGAGACGAGAACGACGTTCTGAGGAGCCGCAACGCCCATTTCCCAGTCTTTGACGAAGATGTAGTGACAAGCCAAGTCCGATCGCACTCCGGCAGCATCAATTCCCAGATGCAGGTGCATGAAGCTGTCGCACTCTGGCGTCGCCTGCCTCTGTTGCCGAAACCTTTGCGGGACAGAGGTTTCAGGCAACAGTTTCAGGGTATCCCAAACGGAAGCGTTGGAGACGACGGCTTTGTGCGATCGAATTATTTTGCCCGATCGCAGCCGCACGCCCGCAGCCCGGTTGTTTTCCACCAAAACTTCTGCAACGTGGGAATTTAGCAGCAACTGCCCTCCGTGGCGCTCTAAACCGCGTACCAGGGCATTTACCAAAGCTGCACTACCGCCGATCGGATAGTCCAAAACTGCATTGGGGCGATACCAGTCGGCGAACATGAAAGCGACTTCGGCTGCGATCGTTCCGTCGGCGGGAAGTCCAGACAGCAGGAAACACAACAAATTCAGCCAATTTCTGACAAAGGGATCTTTGACATTTTTGTCCATAATTTTGCTGAAAGGGCCTGCAAGTGCGATCGCGTCGCCAGCACTTTGCAGGAAAGCCGGCGCAAATTGGCCGAGGGTAAAAACAGCGCCTAAATCGAAGCGCAAAGCCAGGGAGGGCAAGGCTGTGGCAGCTTTGGCGTAGGGTTCCATGATGCGCTGGAGTTGCCGCCATTCGGCGACTGCTTCGGCGCCGCGCAGTTGTGCGAGCACTTCGCCAAATTGACTCGCGCCTACGGATGTGTCGAAATCGCCTTCTGGCAAACAGCAACCCCAGGTATCGTAGGTGATGCAGGGGAGTTTTTCGCCGATCGCATCCAAAACTTGCCGCAGCGGATTGGCAGACGGGCTGTAGGATAATCCTGAGTACAGGGAGGGCCCGGAGTCGAAGCGAAATCCGTCGCGTTCAAAACCGTGGGCGGCCCCGCCCGCGATCGAATGGCTTTCGCAAACGACAACATCAAAGCCATAGCGGGCAAGCATTGCAGCGCAAGTCAAGCCGCCGATTCCGCTGCCGATGACGATGATTTCTGTGTCTGTGGGGGCGATCGCAACCATGTTTTTCTCCGCTACTTCAGCTAATATTATCTCTGTTACCAACAATAAAACTGGTTTGTATATTAAATGGAAAACATATCAATTCTAGAACAAGCCGCTAAATCTAATTCTAAACCATCTCCCGACGCCGTAGTCGCCGCCCTCCTAGAAGCTGAGAAAAACGCGAAAAAAAATAAAATTCGCTATTCTTTCGAGCAATTAATCGGCAACTGGCAACTCTGCTTTATCACCGGCACGAAAAAGACTCGACAAAAAGCGGGGATTGTGTTGGGTGCCGGACGTTACATCCCTGAGTGGATTGCGAAAATTCAAATTGCTTATTCGGCCCAAGCTGTGGCTGAAGGGGAAGCGCCTAGCGAAACCGGCAGGGTGGAGAATTCGGTGCAAGTTGGGGCGATCGCACTAACTCTTTCCGGGCCGACTAAGTTTTTGGTTAATAAAAATATTTTAGCTTTTGATTTTACCAGAATTACCGTGAAATTGTTGGGTAAAACTGTGTATCAAGGATTTATTCGCGGTGGAGAAGCGCGGGAGGCGGAATTTTTTAGTTTGAGTGTGGGGAAGCAGGCATTTTTTGCATATTTTCTGGTAGAAGATGGGATAATTGCGGCTAGGGGAAGGGGCGGCGGCTTGGCTTTGTGGGGGCTTGTAGGGGCGGGTTCACCAACAATTTATAATTCCAACCAACAATCTACATAAACCCGCCCCACCCAACGACAGAATGCGATCGCGTGCAATTCAACGAATATTATCAGGTGCGCCGCTATGAAATTGTCCATTTCTCATTTGGGATTTTTAATAGCGAAACACCCTAAAGCTACTGTAAACTATCAATTGTCAGCTTCTATAACTACCGCGCATCCCCAATTAAAATAAACGGCGACCAATAAAACGGATGCCGCTCAATTTGACTCAACTTAGCTTGCCGCAAAGCATCATTTTTACTCATCCCTTTATTGATATTTTGATAAAATTCAACCATCAAATCTTTAGTAGCGGAATCATCAACACTCCACAAACTCGCCATCACAGCTTGCGCGCCGGCACGCTCAAATATATAGGCCATTCCCGATATTTCTTCACCGTTGGAATTCGCTTGTATGGCAGTTTCACAAGCACTTAAAGTGATGAGTCTGGTGTTTTGCAATCCTAATAAGGCGGCATCGCGAATATTGAATTGACTGTCAGCAAACAGCAATGTATTTTCCTCCATGCCCAAATTTTGACAGCCTCCCGGTTGGAAACAGCCGTGAGTTGCGAGGTGTAAAAAGGGAAAGCGGGGCGCTTGAGTTTTGAATCGATCGAGGGTGGCGTCATTGCCGATATAAGCTGAACTTCCTGACAATAATTGAGCGATATTTCTGACTTCTGCTTCGGAACCGGGTAAATTTTGGGGTGGACGAGGGACGGGATTTCCTAATGCTAAGACTCCACCTTTTGAAGTTGAATCGGGAATTGTTCTGGTGGAAATGCGGGTGAGATAGTTGACGGGATATTTCTGGATGAGGAATTCATTTGTTTGTTTGTCATACAGGGTTTCAAAGGGGATGTAGCGTAGTTTTTCCGTGGCGATGATGCTCAATTGTTTGGGGGAAATAGCTTTAATTTGGTCTTCGATCGGACGAATCAGGATTTCGTAAAGTTTGCTGCCTGTTACGGTGAAGTTTGTTTCGCCAATATCTTGCACTTCTTTGCGGTATTGAGTGAGGAGATTGTCGAATTCTTCGGGAGCGATCGGAACTTTTTCAACACTTAAACTGTCTTTTGTCAAGACAAATAGGGCGACGGTATTGGGGACACCTGAGATATTTGTCAGCAAGACGGGTTGAATGACAGCGGTATCTGGCGCGATATTTGCTTTCAGTTGGGCGATGTCTTTGGGTGTGGTTTCAAATAGTTCGGCGACTTCTGGGAAACTGCGGGAAATTTGTTCTGCTTGGCGGTTGACTTCTGTTTCTAATTCTCGCATTTGTCGGGAGAGATTTTCGGAGAAATTGTCTTCGAGTTGGCGGCGAAGCGTTTGGAGTTGTTGATTTTTTTGATTCCACTCGTCAATGGCTTTTTGTGCTTCGGGGTTGGCAACTTTGGCGTCAATTAAGCGGGTGTAGTCGGCGAGATCGGCTGTGGTGGCGATGTTGATCCATTGAAAAGCGCGATCGGGTTGGTTTTGATCGATGAGGATGTCAACAAGTGCAACGGCGCTTCCTCTTTCACCTTCTAAAAACTTTTGGCGGTTTTCTCGCTGTAAACCCTTTCGTATTTTTAAGGTAATTTGGACAGATTGCTGAAAATTTTCGATCGCTTGAGTTGGTTGCATCGTATCTTGATAAACTGCACCAATATTACTCAAAATAGTAGCTTCCATCATTCGATCGCCCACTTCCCGTTTAATTAGTAAAGCTTGGTTATAGTATTTTAATGCTTCTTCTGGTTGTCCAATACTGTGGTACACTCCACCAATATTATTCAATGTAGTAGCTTCCCCCGCACGATCGTCCACTTCCCGTTTAATTGGTAAAGCTTGGTTATAGTATTTCAATGCTGATTGCGGTTGTCCAATTCTGAGGTACACTCTACCTATATTATTCAATGTAGTAGATTCCCCATTGCGATCGCCAACTTGCAGCAGAATTGGTACGGCTTGGTTATAGTATTTTAACGCTTCCTGTGGTTGTCCAATGTTGGCGTATACTGCACCAATATTATTCAATGTAGTAGCTTCCCCCGCACGATCGTTCACTTCCCGTTTAATTGGTAAAGCTTGGTTATAGTATTTCAATGCTGATTGCGGTTGTCCAATGCTGAGGTACACTCCACCTATATTATTCAATGTAGTAGCTTCTATCATCCGATCGCCCACTTCCTGCAGAATTGGTAAAGCTTGGTTATAGTATTTCAATGCTGATTGCGGTTGTCCAATGTTGGCGTACACTCCACCTATATTATTCAAAGTACGAGCTTCTATCATCCGATCGCCCACAGCCTGCAAAATTGGTAAAGCTTGGTTATAGTATTTTAATGCTTCTTCTGGTTGTCCAATGCTGAGGTACACTCCACCTATATTATTCAAAGTACGAGCTTCCCCATTGCGATCGCCCACCTCCTGCCAAATAGGTAAAGATCGGTTATAGTATTTTAATGCTGATTGCGGTTCTCCAATGGTGCTGTATACTCCACCAATATTAGTCAAAGTAGTAGCTTCCCCCTTGCGATCGCCCACTGACTGCCTAATTGGTAAAATTTGGTTATAGTATTTTAATGCTGATTGCGGCTGTCCAATACTGTGGTACACTAAACCCATATTATTCAAAGTAGTAGCTTCCCCCGCGCGATCGCCCATTTTCCGCCAGATTGGTAAAGCTTGGTTATAGTATTTCAATGCTTCTTGCGGTTGTCCAATACTGTGGTAGGTTCCACCAATATTACTCAAAGTAACAGCTTCGCCGTTGCGATCGCCCACTTGCCGCCAGATTGGTAAAGCTTGGTTAAAATATTTCAACGCTGATTGCGGTTGCGAGATCGTTTTGTACACTGTACCAATATTAGTCAAAGTACGAGCTTCAATCGCCCGATAGTTTACTGCCCACAAAATTGCGAAAGCTTGCTTCAAGTATTTCAATGCTTCTTGCAGTTGTCCAATGCTTTTGTAAAGTTCACCAATATTATTCAAAGTAATAGCTTCCGAGTTGAGATCGCCCACTTCCCACCAAATTGATAAAGCTTGTTTGTAGTATTTCAATGCTTCTTGCACTTGTCCTATACCGGCGTACATTGCACCAATATTATTGAGTGCTAGAGCTTCATGTTGTCTCTCTTTAAATTGTCGTGCAGTGGCTAAAACCTGCTGCCATGTTTCTATTGCTTGTTGCGGTTGCTGTTGCCTTGCTTGCTCTATGAGTTGCTTTAATTTTTCAAGCTGTGAATTTTGAGTTTGCGCCCAACTCGGTTGCACCATCACCGGCAGAGTCAGAGGAGTCATACACACACCCAAAACCAAAACACTGCTAATAATTCGTTTCATTCTTTTCATGATTCACCACTGACGATTAATAGAATACGCATCTGAATTTGGACTTAGGCGTATTATACTTTTACTTGCTGTTTTTGAATGCTTCGATCCGAGCAAAATAATTATAATTAAATAACTAAGTCGCTGTTATGTCAATTCATATTATTCAGAAGCTGTATTCATAAAAGTCATGATTTAAAGCTATGAGGTTCATCAGTCTGAAGTTATTTTTCAATTTTCGCAATAATTTCATCTATTTCAGCAAAGACTTTAGTCAATTCTTTAGCTTTTTCAAGCGTTCGACCAACGGTGATGGCAAGAATTCCAACGGTTCGTCAAAATCATCAGAAATTGTAATTAGTCCTTTGTCGCTGCCAAATCTGCTGTATTTAGGTGAGTATTATTCAATTTTATAGACAGTTTTTTGTTCTATTCCTGGTTTGATATCTTTGATTTTACTTTGTTTAGATTGCATTCTTTGTCTGAGATAAATTGCCGATATTAGGTCAGACCAAGTAAAATTTTCAGGCAGTCGATCGATTAAGTTGCGGACTTCTTATTGAAGATTGATGGTTTCCATCGGTTTTAGTAAAGAGAGTTTGCTTTTTAATTGTAGTAGAAGCGAACTAGGAGCGATCGGGCTTTTTGCAAAAGTCTGGCTCCTCCCGCAGTCTGGCAGGGAATTAATTCCCTGCCTCATAGCGAAAGTCCTCGCTTCCGAGGACTGCAAGATCGATCGAGAATGATGCAAGGTATGAATTGAAACAGACAGAAATTACGCGCTCCCACCAAAGAAACCGGGTTTTTATCGAATCTGCCGACTGCAACGAATATGGTCGTAAAAAACCCGGTTTCTAGCCCCCCGCGCACAAATCTTAACTCTCCTCTTCAGTCCTCGGAAGCGAGGACTTTCGCTATGAGGCGGGGGTTTTTAACCCCCGACGGACTTAATGCGGAGTCGCTACAATTGTCACCGTCATTTTTGTTGATTAGAGCTCTCCAGAAAAGCCAGTCTTGAACAGGCTTTCCGGCCTGTTCCACAATAATTATTGGAGAGGTATATTGATTAGGTGCGATCGCACATAACAACTTCAAACACACCCCCTGGAATAAACCGACACAAAGCCCTCCGCCGATCGTCCGCATCTTGGCGGTTGACAAAACGCGCAATTGTATAGTGCTCAGCATTCGGTAAAATGCGGACGATCGCCCAAGAAGTGCGATCGCCCCCCTTTGACTTTTCAGGTGTTTTCGATCGCGAATTTGAGTTGAGTTCGATCGCGGGGCGATCGGCGATCGTCGGAGAATTTGCTTTTCTCAGAGTGTTGAGGTAGCGGGCGATCGTACTACCTTTGAGATTCGCCCCGACGCGCAGAATCAGAAACACCGCAAAGCTTTCGATCTCTGGCCCAGTCATGCGCGCGCGATCGGCATCAAAATCCTCATCAGAGTAGCTGCGGATACCCGACAGCAGTTGCGTGATGCCAAAATCATTCAAAGCTTGTTGATAGCCGCGGTTATATTCGCTGCCGTCGCTCACAGGCTTTACCATAGTAATTGTCTCCTTTTATGTGGATTGTCTCCTTGTATTTGGGGAACCATCAGCCAGCGCGGGCCCTGCAAAAGTTCAGCGCTGGCTTTTGACTCTCTAAGAATATAGCGCATAATGCAGCACATTGCAACATATTGCTGCATATTCTACCAAATTGTCTAAAATACTCGACAATGACGATCGGCTTAAATAAGAAACAATTAACCTCTAATGTCTAAACGCATATCAACCTCCATAGGAGAAGGAATTTATGACCTACTTCAAGAGTGGGCAAATGAGGAACGCCGTTCAATCAGCGGCTTGTCAGCATTCATTTTGGAACAAGCTGTGAGGGAACGCCAAAAACAAATGCAAAAACAGTCCCCACCATCCGATGAGAAGCAGGAGAAGAGTTGAGTGGAGGCATCAAAGCCAAAGAAACCGGGTTTTTTGCGGTTTTTGCCGGCTGTAACGAAGTATTTGGCAAAAAAACCCGGTTTCTGACCACCCGTGCGTCCAGAACTATATGAAATTTATCGGCATAGACTTAGGTTTGAGTTCAGCAGCAAGGGGTTTGTGCTATTTGAATTGGCAAAATAACCAATTAGAATTAATAAAGTGCGATCGCCCCCACTGACAAGACTAAAACATTTCGACATAAAGCCAGAGGTTTGAAACATAAATTTTCGCCCCTCTGCTTACCCCCTACATCTCTCGCCCCAAAATCACATCACCCGTTTCCTGCTGGTATCCGCACAGTGAAAATAGACCCTTTTCCCTCTTCGCTTTCTACCAAAATTTCCCCGCCCATCATCTGACAGTAGTAGCGGCTAAGTGTCAGCCCCAATCCGGCGCCGTCGTAAGGTCGCGCTGCTGAAGAGTCAGCTTGCACAAAAGCTTCAAACAATTTGTGCTGTTGTTCTTCCGACATTCCAATTCCGGTATCTTTAACCGATAAACAAATCCAATCGGTGTCTTGAACATTCGGCAGGGGACAAGCGATCGCCCCAGAAGGAATTTCATCGGCAGCCATTGAATCGTCAATCGCCTCACGCCCTGCTGCATTCAATTTTCCACTTCCTGCAATGCGCTTCACAGTCACTTTCACCCTACCGTTTTTGGTGAACTTCGCAGCATTACTAAGCAGATGTATCAAAACCTGGCGCACTTTTTTGAAATCTGCGTGCATTATGCCCACAGTTCGATCGCACTCAATCTCCAAAACATTGCCATTTTTCTCTACCAACGGTTTCGCGGCACTCGCAACATTATCAACCAGGGATTCGATGTCAAACTCCTGGATTTCGAGTTTCATACTCCCCGCTTCAATTTTTGACAAATCAAGGATATCGTTAATCAAAGATAGCAGATGCGCGCCTGCTTTTTCAATCTTCTGCAAGTCGGGTACAAACTCATCAAATCCCGCATCCTGGGCATCTTCTGAAAGTAGTTGACTGTAGCCAATAATCGCATTTAAAGGCGTCCGCAATTCGTGGCTCATATTTGCTAAAAACTGGCTTTTAGCAGTGTTAGCTGCGACGGCGACTTCTTTAGCTTGTTCTAATTCTTTTGTATGTCCCGAAACCCGCTCGATTAGGTGATTGAGAGAGGCCGCCAGAGAGCCGATTTCGCCTTGTCCGGTGACGGGTGCTCGCAAGTCAAAATTTGACTCAGCGGCTACTTGTTGGGCCACCTGAGTAACGCTGATCATAGGTTGAGCGATCGCCCGACTCGTCCGGTAAGCCACCATTCCAGCCACCACAACCGACAGCAGCATACTAAAAATAATTATGGCTTTTTCCATGCCTTGGGCGTCTTCCATCACTTCACCGCCTTGGCCCTCTTGCTGCTGGGCAATATCGAGGATTTTGCTCAATTCCTCAAGGCTGCTGTTGAGCTGTTTTACACCTTCTCCGCTTTCGATTGCGAGCAATTTTCTGACCGACTCTATCTCCCCAGGCGATAGTTGCGATTGCTGGATTTTCTGCAAAGTTGACTTGAGAGTATCGGCGTAGGATTCTAAATTTTTAGTGCAATCTTGCACTAAAAACTTGAGAACTTCCGGCTTTGCTGCCAGCCAAGCGGGTTGGCTGTCGGCAAAATTTTCTATACGCAACCGCAGATTTTTTGCCTTAACAATACTCTTAACCAACTGTTCTTCTTGCTGTTTTAGCTTGACCGAATTATCTACAAAAGAATCTAGCTGTGAACCCTGCAATTGAGCCGCCAGCGCTGCATCTTTAAAATTGCCTAGCAATTGCGCTTGTAGGTGAGCATCGTTGAATTGCTTTAATCCTTGTCCTTGGTAGTAATCGGCAATCACCAGTCCGCTCAGCGAACCCAAAAATCCGATTCCTATTGCCAGCAAATACCCGTACCCAATTTTTTTATGGATAGGCAAACTGCCAATTTTAGATGGCAAACTTTGGCTGACTTTTAAGGATAATTTATCCACAAATTCCTGGTTGAATTTTGTTTTGCTGACTGTTTCGACAGAAGCCGCTTCTCCCGAAATAAAAACTGGCATCTGTTTACCTAAATTGGTATTATTTTGGTTAACCTTTCGCGTTTTCACGTTTTTATTCGACGGGTTAAATGGTTCTAAGTCTGAATTCAATTCCCCCTGGTTTTCACAAACTGCAACCGATAAACTTGCTTCGTGTCCTGTTTTTTTTAGCAAGTTAATTTTTGACATATGCAACCCCTGTCTTCTGTTAAAATTTACCACGCTCTTAAATTCTCCAAACGGAAAAGCTTGTCTATTTTCTAGTAGACATCTGCGAAAAAGTATCTAAAACTCTTGTCGAGTCCGAGGATAAACTTAAATTCGGTTGATGTCTGATAGATAATTAGGCTGTTGATGGCTGTTGCCAAATTACTTTTTCGACTTGTAAAAGTCTGCAGCAGGCAAAATAGATAAAAATTAATCCCGGCAGTGAATTATCCCCGCGTGGAATGTTACAGGCAGAAAATTGTTTCTGACCTGTTTTGCCTGTGATTCGCCCAAAGCTGATATTGTCTGTTGACAATGCACCCGATTCCTCAGCTTTGGAGTTTTGCTGCCAGCAATGCGACGATTGCTTGACGGTTTTTGTTGAGCATCCGACGACTTTTTAGCACAGAATGTCACAAATGCAGCAGCCGATCGAACTTTTGCACCCTGGCGATCGACTTTTGGCATCGTTGCCCCGCAAAGACAAGTCTGAGGTGAAGTGCCGTTAGTTGAGTATAACTGTAGCCCTTGCGAAAAGAAACCCGGTTGCTGCGAGTCAATCGATTGCGCGATTTTAGATTTTAGATTTTAGAATTGAAGCCTTGACCCGACGGATAAATACGTTCGGCAAGTTTCATCGGATACAGGTTTTTTATTTCTGGACGGATGAATCGGAGGTTTGTATCCTGAATGCTTTCTGTCAATTTTTGGCGATTGCGAGTTCTGCTGTTACGGTAGTCAATTCGATCGCCAGTGCTAGCTTACCGTCTCTACCCAAAGCTTCATCGGCCAAGTGTACCATCCAGCGGTTCGGCTTGGCTTGGGGTCTGGCGGCGAGCACCAACGCCCAAGCTTCCCGTTCTTTGCCGCGGCCCAACAGCGCAGCACAAACAATCAAAGCTGCGGCAGTTGAACGGCTGATCCCACTTTGGCAGCAGATCAGCAAACTGCCTCCCGGCGACGACATTTTGAGGGCGAAGTCAATAATTTTCAGTACATCCTCAAGGGTAGGCAAGATTTGATCGGGGTCGTCAACGGGGGTGTCGAGGTCGTTAAACTCCAGGCACATTCGGTTCGGGATTCGATCGAAAGTTTTGGGTTCGGCTACACCCGGACTGCCGATCGAGATCAGGTATTTAATCTCGCGCCCCGCAGCGCGATCGACAATGTATTCGCTGGCTTCTGCTTGCGAAGCAATCAGGATTTTTGGCAGTTTTTCACCCGACAAATCCGGGGAAACAGAGGGATCAAAATCAACTGTTTCTGCCTCAGTGCTGACATCCGCCAAGTATTGGGCAGCCCGGGCACGAACGTCAGCAAATTCGCGATTTAAAGCTGTTTCCAGAGCAACAATAGCAGCCGTGGAGCCAATGTGACCGAGGGATTTAACAGCCTTTTGGCGCACTCCAGAATTTTCGTCCCCCAGCAGCCGCACCAAACCTGCCACAGCTTCCTCTGTCCCAATTTCCCCCAAAGCAGCAGCAACTCTCCACCGCACATAAGATTCGCTGTCGCCAATTGCGCTCGCCAGTCCCGCGACCACCATTTTTGGCAATTTCGCATCTCCCTCTGTATTGATGTTCCCAAGGGCAACCGCCGCCCTGCCGCGCACGAAAATATCTCGATCCCAGAGCGACCCGATTACGGCCACCATAGCCACCTCGCTGCTGATTTCTCCCAAGGCAGAAACTGCACTGCCCCGCACGTCTGAGTCGTCATGGTTGAGGGCTTGCACCAGTCCCGCCACAGCCGTTTCCGTGCCGATTTGTCCCAAGGCCTCGGCGGCCCTCAAAGAAACTGCATAGGAGTCGGGATCATCGTGAAGCAATTCTACTAAGCCGGGTACTGCTTCAGAATCGCCGATTTTCCCCAAAGCCGCCGCCGCCCTAGCGCGGACGATGTGATTTTCGTCTCTGAGGGCATTCAGCAGGCCGGGAACTACCTCAGAGACGCCGATTTTCCCGCAGTTGACTGCTGCCCGCCAGCGCACTTCGGAGTCTGGGTGTTTGAGGGCTTTCAGCAGCGCGGGGACGGCTATTTTCGGGTTAATTTTGCCCAAGGCCCAAACAGCCCAGGCGCGCACCCCGGAGTCTGGGTGTTTGATGGCTTTGAGCAGTGCTACGGCGGCTGGTTTCGAGTCAATTTCTCCTAAAGCCCAAGCGGCCCAAGCTTGGATTTGGGAATCTTTGGATGCGAGCGATCGGGCTAATTCAATTACTGCTGCTTCGGAGCCGATTTTCCCGATCGCTCGAATCCCATCCAGGCGCACTGCACTTTCTTTGTGGTTCAATGCGGCCACCAGCATCGGAATTGCCATATCCGAACTTGTTAGGGCCAGCAGTTGAATTTTGAGCAGCGGCGAAGTGGGGATTTTTTCGATTAATTTTATGGTGGCTATTTGAAATTCTGGCTTTACCGTTCCTGCTAGCTTCGAGCCGAGTTTTAAATTTACTTTTAGAGCTAATTTTACTGCCCGCAAAGCCAGACTTTGCTGTTCTACTTGCGGCAATATAGTCGCCAAGGTGTGCATCCCTTGTTTTTGTTTCAAATATTTTTGATGGAATTGAGCATCGCTGAGTTCGGGTAGCTGTTGGATGAGGCTTGCTGCTGAGGTCACTGATTTATCCTAATATTTTGGCGAGCGGTTGAGATTGCTCTTTTAAACTGTCTTTAAAAAATATGGCGTCTACAAAACGCTACTTCTAAAAAAAAGCTTGCACCCACTTCTAAAATATGTCTTATTCCACTATTTTTGCAACTCCCCAATTATTAATTATCGGGTTTGTTTGGGCGATCGGCTTGACAATGAGTTGCGCTTGCTGCTTGGCATCGCTGGGTTTTGAGATAGCCTAACTCTGCTATATCATTTTATAGCAGGTTGGTTTGAAATAGCGATCGGCGCGGTGGACAATCAAGCATCCAGGATACAAGCCCCCGGATTCATCCGTGGGGTCAATACTTCAATTCTCAAATCTCAAATCTCAAATCTCAAATCTCAAATCGATTGACTGCAGCCAACCGGAAACAGCTTGATTGCGGGACAATCTCTCAACGAGCATAGGGCCCTTTTTTCAAAACCTTAGCCAAAGCGTTATCGTTATCTCGCAAACCTTCGTAAAAAAACATCACTTCTCCTTGAATCCCGCAAGAGCGGTTGTAAGCAATTACTTGCAACAACAGCTCGGGAGTTATGCTATATTTACTGCCTCGATTCGTCAACAAAATACCGGGTGACACGCACTTTACTTGCTGCCCGCTAAGCTGTCCCGACATCATTTTATCGACCAATTGTTTGTAAGCATTAAAATCGCGACGATAAAACTGCGGGTGAAGCAGATCCACCAAATTTTTGTCAACCCAAGCTTTAGAATCTTGCAAATATTCCACCAGTCCCCAATCATAAGGACTCGGCGACATCGATAGCAACAAATCAGGATTAATCGCTTTCACTTCTCGGTGTAAACGAGCCACAAACTCAGTAATAATATTAGCGCGCCACTGCAGCCAATGTTGCTCTTTACAATCCGACGGCGCTGCTTTACCGCACTCTTCTAGATAGCGTTTAACCGTTTTTTCGTCGTAACCACCTTCTACCGGAAACGCAATGCGATCGTCTCCTTGAACGCCGTTTACCGGATAATTCTTAGCAACTTCCAGCATCAACCCCAGCACAAAGTCTTGCACTTCCGCGTCAAGAGAATTCATCCAGTCAAAGTTATTTTTTTTAAGTAAATTGCCGCTGGCATCACGGGCAATCCACTCAGGTTTTTTCGCCAGCAAATGACCGCCATTGCGATTGTAAGAACTCACAAATCCGTATTCAAAACAAGGAATTACTTTTAAGCCAACTCTCTTTGCCTCAACACATATTTCTGCTAAGGGGTCGCGACCTTGATAGCGCGAGTCAATTTCCACCCCAAAGTTTTCTCGCATTATCTGAGAAGGATAAGCCGTATAACCCTGGTTCCAAATTATAGGAAAAACGGTATTAAATCCCGTATCGGCGAGAAAGTCCATTGCCTC
This sequence comes from Microcoleus sp. Z1_B2, assembly GCF_036700325.1. Taxonomy (NCBI): domain Bacteria; kingdom Bacillati; phylum Cyanobacteriota; class Cyanophyceae; order Oscillatoriales; family Microcoleaceae; genus Microcoleus; species Microcoleus sp. Z1_B2. Next base: position 101,773 of record NZ_JAUBOQ010000008.1, on the reverse strand, counting down.
AGCAATTCGCTCTTTTGATGTGAGAACTTTGCAGTCAGTGGTGGGTATCCAAACGCCGCGAATTCCACCATGATTGTTAGTCGCAAATGAACTTGGCAGCGTTGCTGGATTTGGTGCAGAAAATCCAGTCGTCGCCAACCGCTGTTGGAATGAAGAGACCAAACTGCGAATTGCAGATTGGAAAGGTGTGAAAAATCGCATTTATTTATTCTTTTTTTTTTGTAAGGTGCGGAGTACGCACGCTACGTTATTAATTTGTAGCACCCGATATTATTTATGGATAAGATGCGCCGAAGCACCGCCTATATTATTTTTGAATAAGGTGCGGAGTACGCACCCTATATTGATTGGTAGCACCCGATATTATTTATGGATAAGGTGCGCTGCGCGCACCCCAACATTGTACTATCCAGCGACAGCAGATAACTGCTGGCTCAAAGCTTCTTTCAAAAGTTCGGCCTTATCAGTTTGTTCCCAAGGCAAATCTAAGTCAGTGCGCCCGAAGTGACCGTAAGCCGCCACATCTTGATAGAAACGGCCGCCTCTTTCAGCAGGCAAATTCTGCAAGTTAAATGCCTGAATGATTCCCGCAGGACGCAGTTCAAAATGCTGCTTCACAACTTCTAAAAGGCGATCGTCATCAACTTTCCCAGTGCCAAAAGTTTCGATCATCATGCTAACAGGCCGCGCAACGCCGATCGCATAACTCAACTGCACTTCGCACTTTTGGGCCAAACCAGCCGCTACGATATTTTTAGCAACGTAGCGACAAGCATAAGCCGCGCTGCGGTCTACCTTGGTGGGGTCTTTCCCAGAAAAAGCGCCGCCGCCGTGGCGGGAATAGCCGCCGTAGGTATCCACAATAATTTTGCGGCCCGTCAAACCCGAATCTCCTTGAGGCCCGCCGACGACAAATTTGCCGGTGGGGTTGACAAGGAAGCGAGTTTCTGCATCCGGCTGCACGCTAATATCGGCAAACACAGGTTGGACGACTGCAGTCCAAAGGTCTTCTTTGATCTTGGCTTGAACTGCGGCCGTTTCTGTGATGTCGCCGATCGTTTCGGTGTGCTGGGTAGAAATTAAAATCGTATCTATGCCAACGGGTTTGCCGTCCTCATAGACTACTGTAACTTGGCTTTTGCCGTCGGGACGCAGGTAAGATAACTGACCGGTTTTGCGGACTGCTGCCAGTTGACGGCAAATCCGGTGGGCTAAACTAATCGGCAGAGGCATCAATTCCGGCGTTTCGTTGCAAGCAAAGCCGAACATCAAGCCTTGGTCGCCGGCTCCAATGGCGTCTAATTCCTCTTCACTCGATTGTTCCCGGCTTTCGTGGGCTGTATTCACCCCTTGAGCAATATCGGGAGACTGAGAATCAAGAGCTACCAACACTGAACAACTATTGGCAGAAAACCCGTTGTCAGCGTGGATGTAGCCAATATCGGCTATTTTTTTCCGGGCTAATTCTATGTAATTTACCTGAGCTTTAGTGGTAATTTCGCCCGTCAGCAGCATTAAGCCAGTGTTGACGACAACTTCTGCTGCGACGCGGCTTTTGGGGTCTTCGGTCAGTAAGGCATCTAAAATCGTATCGGAAATTTGATCGCAGATTTTATCGGGATGCCCTTCAGTGACCGATTCAGAGGTAAACAGGTAGCGGCGTGACAATGATTATTTCTCCTTAGATAGGGGCTCTTCCTGCGCGACCTCGACGACCAACGAGTTATTTTTCAGGTAAAGGCCAAGAAAGATCGCGTCTGGGCTACCGTCGAATTTTTGTCGGTCTGCAGAGCCGTGTTGAAGCAGGGTTTGAGATTGGGTAAAGTGACACTACTATAGCAAAGTGAGTTCCGGGAAGTCCCTAAAAACTTAGATTTTTTAGGATTGTCGATCGATCTTGGACACCGCTCGTCTCCCCCCTAACCTGACAAAGGTTGATGCACAGTAAGATACAGTCAGGGTATCGCCTTGCGGAACGACTATGGCAGGACTCCAAAAATTACCAAACTTGATCCAAACAGTTGCAGACCTAGAATTTCCCGGCGGCCCCATACCGCTTGACTCTCGATTTTATATCGATCGCTCAGGGGCCGAAGCCCTGGCCTGTGCAGAAATTAGCAAACCCGGTGGCCTTGTTCGCATTAAAGCTCCCAAAAAAATGGGCAAAAGTTCGCTGATGCTGCGGATAGTTCACGCGACAGTCGATCGTGGATACCGCACAGTAACTGTAGACTTTCAGCAAGCTGACGCAGCGGTTTTTGCTAGTTTAGATAAATTTTTACGCTGGCTTTGTGTCAATGTCGCTCGGCAACTCAAACTCGAACCAAATATTGATGAATTCTGGGATGAAGATATGGGCAGCAAGGTCAGCTGCACAATTTACTTTGAAAACTATTTGCTCGAACTAATTGACAGTCCTATTGTCTTGGTGATTAACGAAATAAATCGCATATTTGAACGGACTAACATTGCTCAAGATTTTCTTTCGATTATCCGTTTTTGGTATGAACAAGCTCGCGCTAGCACAATTTGGCAAAAACTCCGCATTGTTGTCATTCATTCGACCGAGATTTATATTGCTTTGAGGCTTAATCAATCTCCATTTAATGTAGGAATGCCGATTAAACTCTCAGAATTTACTGCTGAACAAGTTCAAGATTTGGCGTGCAGACACGGACTGAACTGGAGCAATAGCGCTCCGATCGAGCAATTAATGAACATGGTAGGCGGGCATCCTTATTTAGTGCATTTAGCGCTGTATCACCTGGCAATTTTGCAACAAAATCGCCTCTTTGTCGATCGGGATGAACCAGGGAATGAACTGGGGCTAGCCGAGTTGGCAGAATTGTTAACAGCAGCTCCTACTCACAGCGGAATTTATAGCGACTACTTGCAAAATCAGTCGATCGCCATTCAACAGCAGCCCGAACTCGCCTCCGCATTCCAACAGGTTGTCGATGCTAAAAATAGCGTTCACCTCGAACCTTTGATGGCTTATCAGTTAGACAGCATGGGACTTGTCAAATTAGAGGGAAATAACTGTAGTTTGTCTTGCGAATTATATCGCCTGTATTTTCAAGGGCAAAATTTGTGCGAGGACAAGTTATCGGTGGTTCGTTTTGAGGAGTTGCAGCAAGAAAATCTAAGGCTGCAAGCTTTGGTGAATGTGGACGAACTTACTCAAATTGGCAACAGACGGTATTTTGATAGTTGCTTGCGAACCGAATGGAAACACATGGCTCGCGAGGGGTCTCCGATATCTTTAATTTTGTGCGATCTCGATTATTTCAAAATATATAATGATACCTACGGACATCAAGCAGGAGATGATTGTTTGCGATTGGTAGCTCAGACAATTCGCCGATCGCTCCAGCGTCCTGCTGATGTAGCTGCTCGCTACGGGGGCGAGGAATTTGCTGTGATTTTACCGGAAACTGATGCGTCGGCGGCTCTGGTTGTTGCCGAACAAATTAGAGCAAAAGTGAAAGCTTTGAATATTCTTTTTAACCCGCAGAGTCTTGACGGTCTACCTAATTCTGTGGTAACGATTAGTTTGGGAATTGCCAGCGTTGTTCCCAGCGAGGAAAATGATGCGATAACCCTGCTACTGGCGGCTGATGAAGCTCTTTATGACTCGAAAAGGCAGGGGCGCGATCGGCTCACTATGAGTACGCTTTTCAATTTTCGATTTGCTGGTGTTAATTAGCTCATTCCGGGGAAATATTATTCGTTTCTACACATACAAAGTCCGCCCGCGCGGACTCTGAAGAAAAGGATAGTTAAGAACTGGATTTGATGTTAATAGCGGGGGACGGTTCGATCGACTACCATTGAATAAGCATCGATACCGCCAACGATATTTTTAACGTTGGTAAATCCTCGATCGGTCAACCACTGGCACATTTGAGCCGATCGCACTCCGTGATGGCACAGAACTAGGGTTTCTGTATCGCGATCGAGTCTAGCGTCAATTTCACCAGACCATTCGGCAAACTCGCTCAGCGGAAAAGCTACAAATCCCGGCAGCGCGGCGAGTTCAATTTCGTAAGGTTCCCGCACGTCTACAAGCTGCAATTTCTCAGCATTGGTTTCTGCTAATTGGCGAGCTAATTCTTCGACTGTAATTTGAGCAAAAATTTCTGACATTTGATTAGGAAAATGTAGGCATCAGTCAATCGATTTTAGATTTTAGATTTTAGATTTTAGATTGTTAACAGTCAACAGTCAACAGTCAACTGTTAACAGTGATTAATTGAGGGGCGAAGGCGTTGGAATTAGCTCCACAGGAGGGGTAGGTGCAGGGCGTCCGTCCAACTGGCTCACGCTGTCCCTGGGGTCAAGACAAGTGGCGATTAACCTGTCAGTGGGAAATTCGAGCCTGCCGCTCAAACCGACTACGCATTCAGAAAACTGTTGTGGCAATAAACTGCGGCGGCATCCATCGAGCACTACCAGGGGATCGGCAGGTTGAGTTCGACTTTTGCTGTTAATATTCACTACGCAAGTAGCCAATTCTTGGGGACGCCTCACCCGCCGACAGCTAGAGAGCGCTTCGACACCAGAAATCTTGGTTTTGCGGTTGATTTGGAGGGCGCATTTAGATATGTCGCGGGGGCGGAGGGCGTCAGCACAAGCGGCGGCGGCGGCCTCTGCTGCCACTCCGGCTTCGATTAGTTCCAAGGCGCAGACGCGATAGGGATTCCTAGAGCGAGGAATTCTAATAGTGATGGCTGAGGCTGGCGATATGGGCAGGGCTGTTGCCAACAAACCAAGTGCTGCTAGCTGCGTGCCGAGAGCTAATATCCAGCGCCCGGTAGGGTTTGAGCCGGTCGGTGCTGGCTTTGGGGAAGAAGTGCGGGAGAAATTGCGGTTGTGCATGGCAGATCGAGTAGTGAGTTTTTTTGGCTGATTTGGGCGATCGAGCGATCGGCTTTTCCTTCAGAATTTACCGCACATTATGGATCGCCCTCCGGTCGATCGTTTTTTTATCGATCTTTATTTGAATTTTGACCGTTACCAACATATAATATAGAGTCTGCATAAATATTGCATACAGATATTAGAGAGGAAAATAAATGTCTCGATATCGAGGCCCCCGATTGAGAATCGTCCGTCGCCTGAAAGAGTTGCCCGGTCTAACCCGCAAAACCCCCAGACGAGATTATCCGCCTGGACAGCACGGTCAAAACCGCAAAAAGCTCTCTGAGTATGCGGTTCGCTTGCAAGAAAAGCAAAAACTCCGTTTCAATTACGGTGTGACGGAACGCCAATTGCTCCGTTACGTCCGCAAAGCCCGCCGTGTCACGGGCTCCACAGGTCAAGTGTTACTGCAATTTTTGGAAATGCGCTTGGACAATACTGTGTTTCGGATGGGAATGGCTCCAACCATTCCGTCCGCTAGACAATTGGTAAATCACGGTCACATAACTGTCAATGACCGTGAAGTCAATATCGCCAGCTATCAGTGCAAGCCTGGTGATGTGGTTGCTGTGAAAAATAGAGAGCGCTCTCGCACAATGGTAGAAGCTAATCTCAAAGACCCAGGCTTGGCTCACTTGCCGAATCACTTGGAATTTGATAAGCAAAAACTGGTTGGCAAAGTTAATGGCGTTATCGAACGCGAGTGGATTGCTCTACAAATTAACGAACTGCTAGTGGTGGAATACTACTCACGGCAAGCTTAATTTATTAGTCATCAGTCGTTGGTCATTAGTCATCAGTTGGTTGCTAGCAGAATAATTAATAATTGGGTACGAACCCAGTTATTGATTAATTGCTACTGAATAATGAGGACTAAGGACTGAGGACTAAGAATTCATCATTTTTAACACTCCCACCCCCTAAAAAGGGATGGGATTTTTTGAAGGTTTCGCTTGTTAACTTCTTTTATATCGTTTCCGGTTGCATCGGAATGATTTAACCGCAGAGGGCGCAGAGAACGCAGAGGGAGAGAATACAGAGATGAATACAGGACGATGCTACCGGATTTGATATTAGTTGCCATTTGCTCAGACGACACCTGCCTGATGGCTTAAATGATTTCCCAGCCCCAAATTACTCCCTTAAAAAGTTTCTTCTCCTGTGGGTTCTTGGTGGACAAGACCTCGCTTTTGAAGGCGATAATTCGCTACAACGGGGTAAACAACACCGCGTATCCGATTGATCGCACCTACTGGACGATGAACTGCTAAGCCGTTCCAGGGAGAATATCTCAGGTTTTCGTTGAAATCAGATTGTTTTTCATAATCAATAATCTGATGCTTGACGGTGAGACGACCTACTCTCAAGAAGGGTGATTCTTTTTCCTTCCAGACATTGATGCCATCGTCGATCGGCATTTTTAGGCTGGTTTGGAACTGAATGCCAAAATCCCAACAGTATTGAGCGTCAGGTTTCGCCAAGGCTTGAATGAGATCGTCCCGGTAATAATTGTCTGGCTTATTGGGATCTAAACCCAAGGCTTTAGCGCGATCGACAAAAGGAATTTTAGGAATTCCCGGTCGAGATTGTTCTGGAATTATCTCGTGCGGTGGTTTGCATGAAACCGGAGTAAACCCATACTTAATTACAGCAGGATATTCGACAGGAACTAGACCCGGCTTAGAGGGATCGAAATCGGGATTGAGACCCAAAGCAGATGGTGAACCGCTCCAATATTTTGCTGTTAGCAAACTCTTCGGAGTCCGGCTACCCGTAAGCGTTGACACAGCTAAAAAGTGTCTGGGATGTCGAATTAGCCACTTTTTCAATGTCTCTGGTGATTCAACAAGAGCAGAAAAAAAGCCGTAGTAATCTTTGATGGTTTGGCTCACAAATATCTCTGAATTGTGAACAATGATGTCCTGGGTTTTTGACTCGTGGCTTTGTGCCAGTCGTTCCCCTTCCACCCCGATGACTTTCAGTGAGATTGAGCGCGAATCTTTTTGGTAATCAGGGTATACTTTTGTAGCCCCGTTAGCAAATCGCAACCAAACAGGATATTGTTTGGGTTTTGCTAGCAAACCTTGCTTAAGGGAAATCGCATTCAGTTGCGAAGAACTTAACGAAGCGCGTTTGCCCAATTCCCGTTTAATCTCTTCCTCATCAAAGTCAAAAATTTCCAGAGTTCCTTTAACGCAAGCATGAGTTTTGGCGTGAGTATCTCGCAGCGCCCGATCCTTATCCCCGTAAAGATTATCCATCCGAAGCTTGGCCTGCTCAACCAAAAGATCGTAATATTTGCGTTCGTCTTGTTCGGGATATTCGGTAAATAACTTCTTGTTCATAACATAACCTTTGGTTAATCGCTAAAAAAGGCTCTACACAAACCGTTGCATCTGTGAAACAGTATAAATGCTGGTGCAATTGCTTCCGAATTGCCGTAGCTTATCGCTTGCGAAAATATCGCCTTTTTCTTCCTCATTTTTGAGGGCGCAGGTGTCTTTGCGCCCCCTACTACCTTGAGTCTTAGTTGTCAGCTACAACTTAAAGCTCGAAGGAGACTTTGTACTTGGGATCGCTTGGAGGAACATTACGATTCACTAAATCAGAGACTGTTTTGGTATTTTGGATAATTTCCCAACCAACCTCAGAAAAAGTTTCCTTATTGAAGACTGTAGGCGATAACAAAGGATTAGTTAAAGCTTGGGAGAAAGCATCAATGCCAATTATCCGTGCTACTAAAGGCGGAATTGCTGAATTTTCCCGCACATCTTCAGCGTACAATCCGACAAATAGTTCAATCTTATCAACATGACCGTACAACTCTTTTAATTTCTGTTGAGCGTATTCGTCACCCGTAATTTGATTGAAATCAGTCACCCTGGGATAACCACACATTTCGCGGTAATCGTTATAACTGGCTAACTGCGCCTGCCGTCCGAGTTTAACAGATGCTAGTTCGGTAGCATCAATAAATGTATAAGGTGTTCCTGCGATCTTAAAATCAGGTGTGTTAAACAAACCAATTCTAGTGCCTGGTTGGGAACAAGTTTCTTCCATCAATGCACCCAACCCTTTATCGATTAACATCTGATTATTCCAGAGGGAATCGTACATGGATTTTTCTTTCCCGTCATAGGTAAAGGTTTCAGGAACCGCACTATGCCAGCGATAGACAAAACTAAACTCAATCGCCATCCAATTTTCTCGATACCAACTTTCCTTGGTAAAAGCTTCAGGATCGGCAAAGAACCTAAAATTATAGGGCGTAATGTGGAAAATGTACTCTTCCATAATGATATTGAGAACAATCACCATGAGAATATTTCTCGCGGTTTGGAAGAGCCTCTCATCGTCCCATTCCGGATAGCTTTTGGACAAAACAGCACAAATTCGATTATGCTCCCTGATACATAAAGTGTTGAGCATGACATAGCCAACTTGGACGTTTGCCCGTTCAACTCCCATTGCAAATAGCTTGCCTTTCTTTTCGGGAGGTTGTCTTTTCTCATCATTAAGGGGTGCATGAAGACCTTCAAATTGAGGATCGATAATACCCTGCTCAGGATCGGCATAATAAAAGAGTGGATATTCTTCTTCTACGCCATCTTTGCGCTTGAGTTTTTGGGTTTTAAATTTACCGTCTTTGAAAGCTCTGAGCATATTTGTTTGTTTGCGGGTCAACCCGTAAACATTACACATATCAATCTGATGGTTGGAGGTATTTTTGAAGCGGTTTTGCTGATCGATCCGCAGAAAACTATCTGTAAACCACTGCACCCAATAGGGAAAGAGCAGAGTCGATTTGTCTGAATAAATGGTTTTTCCATCTCTTTTTTGAAATAAGGTCTTTAATTTACCCAGTGGTGGTAAATTCCCTTCTTTGTTAAATTCGGGGTCGGGAGGTAAATGTCGCCCAGTATAAGTCTTGTCTGTAAGTGAATCCCAAGAGATGTAGGTATCAGTTTTTTTTGGAATATCTGTCCCTGGAATTTTGGGATCTAAGCCCATTAAGCTATAGGGAAGCGGGCGAGTCGGAAGTTTGTAAATGATGCTATTGAGAAAAAATTTGTTTAGTTTACGTTTCAGAGGCTCGTAACTTTGAACTAAGTTCCAAATTGGTTTGAAATGAGTCAACGTATATGCTAAAGCTTTGTTGCTAAATCCATCTCTAGATGTATCTCTTTTCATGATTGCTTTTCCTTTGTTGTAGATGAGATAGTCTTATTAGGTTCCGTTCTGAGAGCTTGATAAATTTTTATCATTTTTCTATATTATCAATTATTTTGGAGAGAATTTTTTGCAGATTCTTAGGTCGATAGTCTTGGCGTTTTTTTAATCGATTGATCGTGCTTTCGTGAAGATCCTCAATAGCATCGCCCACCTCGCGGAACTTGATTCCTGCCAATTTGAAGAACCCAGGATTGTTTTTAAAATCAATCTCATAATTGGGATTGATACCTGTGGGAATGGCACTTGGATCGAATTCAAGCCCCAATCCCAGGTTACGGGTTGAATCGATCATCCATTGTAAGGCGGCATCTGATAAACCGCTGTATTCTTCCGATCCACCGCCGACGCAGATATGCGAGCCGGGAAACCAAACTTGAATAACCCGCTGGTTCTCAATATCAGGATTTTTTTTCATAGGCGTAACATCAAAGATTTCGCGAACTTCGTCGATCGCAACGGCGTGCAACGCATTTTGAATTAACTTATTTAAAGTGGTGTCGTGGAATCTGTACCTTTTCTTGAGCTGTTCGTCATACTTCTTGAAGGCGGGTAGAGTAGGAATACCAAGGGCTCCAACGGTGTCGAAACAACCAAGCAAGGTAATCGGGACGCGATCGCCGTAATCTTCGCGGTAATTGGCTGCTACCCGATCCTTTGGTTTAATGTCTCGTTTACGGTAAAGCTCGTAAGCTTCTGATGCCCTGGTAATATGAGGGCGGGATAGGAGACCGGAGCAATAAATCATCCCGGTTAGACTCCTGACTGTGTAAGCACCGCGACTGAACCCGAATAGATATATTTCGTCACCCTTCTCATAGTTGAGAGAAAGAAAACGATAGGCATCTTGTATATTTTTATCGATTCCCAGTCCAGTGGCTCCGCCCAAAATCTTGTTACTATCCGCTCCAACTCCTTCGTCATAAAACACGATTTGCGGAACCCCGTCACTGGCGGTCGATTTCACTGCCTGGGCAAGTTTAATCACATTACTTGGGTAACTACTATTGAGTTGTTGCCAAGTGCCATCACAGCAAACGATTAGACGTTTCATTTTTACTTGTCTCTCTTTGAATCGGAAATTTGAGAGCGATCTGTCATTGGTCATCGGTTACAAGAGAATTGCCAATTCCCCTTTTTGTATGGCGTCAGGCGATCGCTGCTAGTTTTTGGATCGAAATTGTTATGTGGGTGGGCAATCTTTAGTTATTTCGATTGTCAGGATAGTAGTCTCAAACCACCACCTAGTTGAGTTTATTGTATTAAAATGTGAATAATATTTATATTTCTTAATACAAAAAGGGCTGAGCGTGAGATCGTAGGTTTGGTTCTGAGAAAATGCTCGATTATCCTAAAACGTAAAAAATTCAGAGCGTGAAATCGTAGGTTTGCTTCAGGGAAAATGCTCGATTATCGTAACATAAGTAGTGATACGACGCCCTAGCTAACGAACCTTTAAACACATTTACGGTCTGCACAGTGAGTTTTTAGAACAGCTATATATTATCGATTTGTCGGTTGGCTGCAAGATAATAGTGAGATATTTGCCGCACATCAGATTTAGGCGATGTTTTAGGTTAATTTTTGTCTCAGTCACTCTCAGGTTTTCTGCGATCTGCTTGAAGTTTTTAACAATCTGTGGGTTTTTCTGGTTTCTCGATCGGTAAATTTGTGCGAAAATTTCCTAGCCCCGATTAAATTTAAAACGTCCCAAAGTGGGGACGATCGACCGCAGCGACTGGCTACGAGGTTCTCGCACCAAAATCAAAGGCAGCAAGCCTACCAGCCTCACAGCAGCCGAGAGGGCAAACAGTGAGCCCAAACTCATACCAGGAAGTTGGGCAAGAAAGCCGCCGGCGGTAGTTCCCAAAGCCCCAGCTAATCCCGAAACAGCAGCGCCGATCGCAAAATAAGTCGAAGGTTGCTCGATCGACGCGAGCTCCATTTGAATATTGTTAGTACACAGCCCGATCGCCCCTAAAGTCGTTCCCCCCAACAAGTGCAGCAGCGGCAGCCACACCCAGAGGGCAAACGGGTAATTGCCCGTACCCAACCACAGCAAAGGGGTTACAGCCACCACCAGCCCAACCGCAATTAGCAGCGGACGATTCCCCCAGCGATCGGCCAACTTACCCCAAAACATCAGCAGCAGTAGATTTGCGCCGGAACTTAAGCTGGTGTAAATCGTTACAAAACTCACATCCAAGCTTAAATCTTTCAGCAAGTAGATATTAAAAAAAGGCGCGCTGAGATTAACTGCAAATGTCCATAGGCTGAAGTAAAGAATAAACATTAAAAAATTAGAATCTTTCAGCACAGAAGGCACAAAATCTGTTATTTGCTTTTCTTTTTTCTTTGTAAGTCGATCGTTCAGTGCATTTTTTTTGTATACCTGGGGATTCACATCAACCATGAAGGATTGACACCCCAAACTAATCATTCCCGCCAAAACACCCACCAATAAAACAATACCGTAGCCCAAAATTGGGCCGCCGTCCCAAGTTGACACTCCCAATCCCATCAACGGCACTCCCAGCAAAGTGATGAGGCTGACAGCACTGTTGCGAAAGCCAAAATAGCGTCCCCGCAAGCGCTGAGGAACCACAGCAGCCATCCAACTGAACCAGCTAGAATTGGCAAAAGCTGCCAGCACGCTAGCTGCTACGACTGTTACCAGTGTCCATTGCAGCAGTTGGCGGGGATCTTGGTGCTGGGAACCCCAAACAATTGCCACCGCCAGCACCAGCCACAGCAGCCGCGAAACGCTGAATACAAATAGGTTGTACGAGCGGCGGGTGGTTGTCCGATCTGCGATGTAGGCTCCTAATGGTTGCAGGAGATTTACCACCATCGGAATAGCAAAGAATATACCTATTTCCACGCTACTCGCGCCGAGTTGCAGCAAGAAGTTGCTCAGCAGCACGCCGGTGGTCGCCGACTCGAAGATAGTGGCAAAAACGCCGTCTAGAGTTGAGGCTTTCAGGGTCGATCGAACGTCTTTTTTGGAAAATTTGAGAGCTATTTTTGGAGAGAGAACGAGCTGAAATATTTTCGGGTCTACTATTTCTACTATTTCTGCAGTCTGAAGAGATAGAGGTTCATTTAACTCTGCAACTGGTTCAACCATAGTCAATCGATTTTAGATTTTAGGTTTTAGATTGTAGATTGGATAATTGAAGTAACAGGGTTAGATAAAACCAGCCCCACCTTCAAGAGGCTAACTCGAAAGTAGGACTGGCACGTCCGGGTAATTCAGATCAATATAAATGACTTGCGATCGCTGGGACATCAACCGCTTGGGAGATATAAATCTGCTAATTGTAAAAAAGTAGGTTTTAGGGCTTAACAAGGAAGCGATCGCAGCATTTCGCCTGCCAACAATTGCTCGAATTCCGCCTCAAACAAGTCGCCCCAAGGGCCAAAACAAATTTCGCCCGATCCTCGACTCGGCTCTGACACATTTACGGCTAGGTAAATCTATAGAATGAAAGACGATCGACTTGCCGAGTATAGCTGCTAACGATTTGTACCTAATTCCTGGAATCCGTTTGTTCAGCCCCAGCGCTCGCGATCGAGATTCCGGGTTTTTTGTGAAAATCGCCCGCACCGGCCCGTAAGCCTTCGGAGTGGGTTGTTGGCGATCCTCTACGTTGGCGTAGCCCCCGTAGGGGCGGGCTCCGCTAACGCACCTCAACAAAAGTGTGGCTGCGATCAGCAACTGGGAGAACCAAATGATTACTTGACAAAAATTACCCTAACTGCTGATAATAACAAACCCTAAAATTAAGCTTAAATGTTTGAGGGGTATCACTGCTACGGCGTGATGTCGATCGCCAGCAAATTTATGTATTTCTGCATTTGATCGTGACCAAAACTCAACCTTTATCGGGGTATACACTGCCAGTATTTGCCTGTGCGGCCGCACTTGCAGCTTTGCGGTGCTTACGCGCAGGTATCCAGTCTGTTGATAGCGTATCAGTAAATTTACTGGAACCGCAAATAACGGCAGAAATTCCGATCGAACAGGCGTCTGTACTCAAAACTGATACCGCTTTAGGAGTGACTCGCTCAGATCCGGGCGACAATCTCGATCTGACTCGAAATACCCCCGTTTGGGCAATGGTGGAATTGGGGAATTGGGAAGAGGGAGAGCAGATTGTGATTCTCGGCGGTGAAGGTATAGGGCGTCACACAGTCGGTGGAGGGGCGGCGATCTATGATTACGCAATGCGACTGTTGCGATCGAATCTGAGCCGAGAACTCGCAGGGGGAGAAAAAATTACTGTCACCCTGATTCTGCCGTCTGGGCGGCAACTAGCCACCCGCACTTCTAACGAAGCTTTCGGCGTGGTAGAAGGACTTTCGCTGCTGGGTACAACGGGCATTTCTCAACCGCTGAGCGCCCCTGGACAGTTGGAAGTTTACCGCGAACAACTGCAACAAAAAGCCGAACTGTTTGACTGTTTGGTTTTCTGCATCGGCGAAAACGGCTTGGATTTGGCGCGACAACTGGGGATTAATCGTGAGAGGTTAGTCAAAACCGCTAACTGGCTCGGCCCGCTGCTGGTAGAAGCCGGATATCAGGGCGTGCAGTCAATTTTGCTGTTTGGCTATCACGGGAAACTGATGAAATTGGCGGCGGGAATTTTTCACACTCACCACCACCTCGCTGACGGGCGCAGGGAAATTCTCACAGCTTACTGTGCTAAGGCTGGAATGCCGGCTGATGCGTGTTCCGCAATTTTTGCCGCAGCGACAGCCGAAGAGGCTCTCGGGCAACTGCGGGCTTTAGACGCCGAGTTTGGGAGCAATTGGGTCGATCTAATTTACGGCGACATCGCCCGACAAATAGACTTGCGGTCATCGGATTGCATTTTTACTCACACTAACTTGCACATCCCCGTGGGCTCGGTGATGTTCGGGCGCGATCGCAAAATTATTGTTAAAAGTGACATAGGAGATACATTTTTGACCCAAATTTGTTAATGTAGTGTGAATATCCCTGAATTCTGTTTAAAACATCGGTCAGGGATAATATTTAACAAGTAATAATTCTCTGTCCCTAAACCTTAATTATACTAGGTTGCTTCGGGAAGCTATTTCTGAAGCAAGAATTCAATTAATTAGGGTAAGGATCGAAGTAAATCTATGGCCCTGTACCCGATTAATCGACTAACATCGCTGACGGCAATCTAGTATCAATAAGATTTATTCCTAGCGACCAATGGTTCCTAGTCTTCCTTAGAATTGTACTGAGAGCGCGACAGATACGTCCGCTACTTTCTGCCCAATTAGCACTTAGCAATTACGCAATAACCGTGACTACTAAAATAGAAACTGAGTCCGTTCTCACAAACTCTTTAATGCAGCAGATCGATCGCCAGATCATCGTGATTCTCGACTTCGGTTCGCAATATTCCGAACTGATTGCTCGTCGAATTCGCGAAACTCAAGTATATTCAGAAGTAATTTCTTACCGCACTACGGCAGAACAGTTAAAAGCTATCAATCCTAAAGGAATTATTCTTTCAGGAGGCCCAAGTTCTGTATACGATGAAAAAGCACCCCACTGCGACCCAGAAATTTGGAATTTGGGAATACCGGTGTTGGGAGTGTGTTACGGGATGCAGTTGATGGTAAAGCAGCTCGGAGGCACGGTTGAACGGGCTAAGTTAGCCGAATATGGCAAGGCATCGCTATTTATTGACGATCCTACAGATTTGCTGACAAATGTCGAAGAAGGCAGCACGATGTGGATGAGCCACGGAGACTCGTGTACTCAACTGCCACCGGGTTTTGAAATCCTCGCTCACACAGACAATACTCCGTGTGCTGCTGTGGCTAACCACGAGAAAAATTTGTACGGGGTTCAGTTTCACCCCGAAGTAGTTCACTCGATCGGGGGAATAGCTTTAATTCGCAATTTTGTTTACCACATTTGCGAGTGCGAACCGACTTGGACGACTGCTACTTTTGTGGAGGAATCGATTCGCGAAATTCGCGCGCAAGTGGGAGATAAACGAGTTTTGCTGGCTCTATCGGGCGGTGTAGATTCTTCTACTTTGGCTTTCTTGCTGCATAAGGCGATCGGCGACCAACTTACCTGTATGTTTATCGATCAAGGGTTTATGCGGAAGTATGAACCAGAACGGTTGGTAAAATTATTTAAAGAGCAATTCCACATTGACGTTGAGTATGTCAATGCTCGCGAACGGTTTTTAGCTCAACTTGAAGGGATTACCGATCCTGAAGTAAAACGCAAGCGGATCGGTCACGAATTTATCAACGTATTTGAAGAAGAATCGAAGCGTCTGGGCCCCTTTGACTACCTCGCACAAGGTACTCTTTATCCTGATGTGATTGAGTCGGCTGACACGAATGCAGACCCCAAAAGTGGCGAGCGAGTTGCTGTTAAAATTAAAAGCCACCACAACGTCGGCGGTTTGCCGAAAAATTTGCGATTTAAGCTGATTGAACCGCTGCGAAAACTGTTTAAGGATGAGGTGCGAAAAGTCGGCCGGTCGATCGGGCTTCCCGAAGAAATAGTGAACCGACAACCTTTCCCCGGCCCGGGATTGGCGATTCGGATTATCGGAGAAGTTACCTCCGAGAGACTAAATATTTTGCGGGATGCTGACTTCATTGTTCGCCAAGAAATTAACCGGCACGGATTGTACGGTGAACTTTGGCAAGCTTTTGCAGTTTTGCTACCGATTCGCAGTGTAGGCGTGATGGGCGATCAGCGCACTTATGCTTATCCGATCGTCTTGCGATTTATTAAGAGTGAAGACGGGATGACGGCTGATTGGGCGCGGGTTCCTTACGATTTGTTGGAACTGATCTCGAATCGGATTGTGAATGAGGTTAAGGGGGTGAACCGAGTGGTTTACGATATTACTTCTAAGCCACCGGGAACGATCGAGTGGGAGTGATTTCTAGTTAGCGATTAAGTAGGCGGACTAATTTTTTTGTCTGTCTACTTATTTTGATTTTGGATAAAAAGTCAACAGTCGTTACTTGTTGACAAGTGATTGAAGAAGAGGTAGTTCTTCCTATGAAGGTCTGAAACATTTGCACAGCAAGAGGTTCAGACTCGTGAAAAACGAAAATTATCACTGTGACACTTGAAGGGCCGAAGGTTGGTTCTAACTGACATCTTGCACCATTCTCGATAAGCATTTTAGGAACAGGCTTTTCGGCCTGTTCCACAAGAAAATTCACTCTTTGTGGAACAGGCCGAAAAGCCTGTTCTTGAGAAGGGTGCAAGATGTGGGTTCTAATTGTTCCACCGCTGCATTAGTTTCAATGTTGTGACTTCGATCACTGGTAACACGGACTTGGTTCACCGAAGATTTTCAGTATTATCACGGAAAAAAACCAGCACCATCACTTGCTCTTAGGAGAAACCACGAGATGATTAAGGTGTCGAGTTCAAAACAATCCCATGTATCCAGTTAATCTTCTCCCCGGCGCTATCAACGAATTAATTGCCACTGTCACCGATACTCACCGCGTTACCAAGGCTGACCGCTACGGCATGATGGCCGCCATCCTCGATGAGTCTATCAGTGAAGAAGAACGTGGCTCACTCGATCGTCTGATTCGCTCCCTAGTCAAAGGTAGGATTCAAGTCAGTGATGAACTCTCCATCGTCTCGTAAGCAGAAAGCTCGTTGAGAACTCGACACTCTACAAGAGCTTTCGATTGGGAAAGTTTAGACCAGTCACTGATATTGCGATCGTCCTTTACAAGGATAGCTTTTTGTATCATGCACTTTTGACATAGACGATTAGCGTTGGGAACTTCATAAACATTATGACGGATACCATCCAGCATCTCATCACAAATTTGGGTAGAAACCCCGTCCTTTTAGGACGGCTTTATATTAGAATGTAATTGGTCAACGACCCACCCGAGACGATGGATCAAACAGCCTATACGAGCGAAGTTCAGCCCGAGGTGCTGGCGGCGAAGCAAAATCGGTAGACCGGGAAAAGAGGATAGGGCAATGGAAGTCTAACCCTAGAATCAAAACAGGAGAAGAATTCCGTTTGGTATTCGACACGTAAAAACCGCTTTCTCTTGCGGGGTTAGTCTGTGGAGCGAACATAAGACCAAAACTCTTTGAGGGTGGAGGCAGTTGCGAAGAAGCAGAAACTTAAGTCGCGAGGCTTAAGAATCACCGTACCTTCAGGTCAGTGAGTATGTCAATGAGCCACACATTCAAGATTTGGGTGGATTCCAAGCCCGTCACTTGCTTCCCTCAGACGTTTTAGCACTGGTAGGCCCGTTCATCTTTTTTGACCATCTCGGCCCTGCGGTGTTTCCACCCGGCCGGGGCGTGGATGTCAGACCGCATCCGCACATCAACTTAGCAACCGTCACCTACCTGTTTGAAGGTGTTTTGCTGCATCGTGATAGTGTGGGCAGCGTTCAAGAAATCCGTCAGGCGTGCGGTGAACTGGATGACGGCAGGGCGAGGCATTGTCCACTCCGAACGCACGCCTGACGACGATCGCAGCAAAGAAGCCATCCTGCATGGCATTCAAACTTGGATAGCCCTTCCCCATGAATACGAAGAAACCGACCCCTGGTTTCGGCATCATCCGGCAACTGAACTGCCTGTTTGGGAGGACGCAGGAGTTTCGTTCACCCTGATTGCGGGTGAGGCATACGATCGCACTTCCCCAGTTCAAATATTTTCACCCATGATTTATCTGGACGTGCAACTGACTGCTGGAAGAGAATTTACCTTACCGGGCCATTACAGCGAACAGGCGGTTTACAGCGTAACAGAGGGGCTTGCGATCGATGGAGAGCCTCTGGAACAACATCGGTTAGCGGTTCTAAATTCAGGCACTGAAGTAAACATTTCTGCTTCAGCCAAGGCTCGTTGTATTGTGATTGGCGGTGAACCTGTTGGTGAGCGCCATAAGTGGTGGAATTTTGTTTCGAGTCGGCACTCGCGCATTGAGCAAGCTAAACTCGATTGGAGAGAGGGACGCTTTGCTCAGGTTCCTCAAGAGACAGAGTTTATTCCGCTGCCCGAAGAGCCACCTTCTCAAGCAGAGCAACCGTTGTGAATAACCGCAGAGATTTAACTTTAAAAACTGTTTTTTGATGCATAATTTGTCTTTTTTACTCTAATCTTCACGAATATTATTTCAAAATCGGCGTTGCTTAATCAGGGTATGAAAAAAATCAGTGGGAAATCGGGAAGCTTTGTGGGTACTGGTTTATATGACTTGCATATTGAGCTTTTCATACCGTAAATCAGCAACGCCCTATCTGCCTATATTGCGCTTCATTCGATCGAGTTCTTCGTCTGCTTCCCAGCGTTGAAACTTTTCTTCTAAAGGATCTGCCGCATTAAAACTGTTATAATTTGAACTCTGATTCCAACCCTTTGTATCCCAATTTGGCTCTGTTTTAGTGGTAGGGCGAGTTGCGGCTTCTGCCGCTTTGGCTCGGACTTCTTTTCGCCGTACTTGAATTTGGCGGTACAGTTCTTTTGCTTTTTCAATCCGTTCTTTGCAGCCTTGCATTTGACCCCAGCGCTGATTTCCCTGACGCAGCAAAGCGGCTTGTCGCTCTTGGGCGGCTTGAGCTAAATCGAGCCTTTGAGCAGCTTTAGCTTTGTTGATGCGATCGTTCCAGCGCTGAATTTCTTGGGCGGCGGAGAGAATTTCGGCTTGCAGTTTTTTCTCTTGTTTTTGGATATCGAGAATCAGTCGCAGAGTGTCTTCTTCTTGTTCCTTCAGTTGTTCTTCTATTGCCTGCAATTCGAGATGGGGATTGCTACGCAAAAATTCTTCTAATCGGGTTTCTAGAAAGCGGCTGAAATCATCAAATAAGCCCATTTTTTATAATTCCTCAGTCAATCGATTTTAGGTTTTAGATTTTAGATTTTAGATTTTAGCATTGACTTGCGCGAGATAAATTCGGGGGCAAGTTTATCGGATACAGGTTTTTTATTTCTCCACACATGAATCCGGGGGGTTGTATCCTGGATGCTTTCGGTCATTAGTCATTGGTCATTAGTTATTAGTCATTGGTTCTTAGTCACTGGCGATCGATCATCGGTCATTAGTTGTCGGTTATTATAACTAACTGTTTTCAACGGTGAGGTACAGCCTCGTAATTGCCAATCACCAATTACCATTACCTAACTCATAACTAATGACTGATGACTAATGACTCATAACTGATGACTGATTAGAACTTTTGGCCGACAAAAACCGATCGCACATCTCCTCCCTTGCGAATCACTGCTTCTTGATTTTTGATTTCTGCCAGCGTCCAACCGCTAGCGCCGATGCTTTCGCCGACATAAATTCTGCGGGCTACGCCGTCTACTTCAAACAAAGCAGCCGATCGATCGCCCAACTCCAAAATCCCTACCAGCGTGTGGGCGGAAGTGGAGGCGCTGCTAACGGCCGGTGCCGATTGCTCGGGCGCGGGCGCAGATTGCTGGGCTGCTGCGGGCGCTGGTGCCGGTTCGGTTTCGCGAGCCAAAATCTTTGGCTGGGGAGACTCCGAGGGGGAAGGGGAAGCGGCGAGGGGATCTCGATTTCCCGCAGCGGCGATCGCACGACCGGAGGCTGGAGCAGCCGGTGAGGGGGAAACTGCCGCGGTTTGAGGAGCAGCAGGAGCAGCAGGAGCCGCCGGAGCCGCAGCCACCTGAGCAGGCGGAGCCACAGTCACCTGAGCGGGGGGAGGGATCACTACGATTTGGGGTGCTGGTGCTCCCGGCTGTGCGCCGGCTTGTTCTAGGGCATCAGCGATGCGGTTGACTGCTGTCGAAAGACCTGCGGTTGCCGGCGGCGCGCCGGAAATTTGAATGCTCGGCAGCGTCCCTGGGGTGGGGGCTGCGGGAACTCCTGCAAGTTGGGGGTTAGCCTGGGGTGCTTTTTTTTGTTCGATCGCTTCTAGGGAGCGCTGCACGTATTCCACAAACGGGGTGTCTGGTGCTGTTTTGCCACTTGCTGCGGGTGTCTCTGGTGCGGGGGCGGCGGGCAAGCGCACGAGTCCCGACCTGCTCGCGAGCCATAACCCCATGACTAGCAGCAGCGACCCAAATGCTGCTCCCAGCAGCATTCTGTCGAATGATTGTTTGGACTGCTGTTTTTTGGTTGTTTCTAGGGCGACTTGGCGGGCGATCGCTTCTACGTCTTTTTCGCCCCGCTGCGACTGGGGGGGTGCCAACTGCGACAAAACTATTTGAGGTACCGAGATCGACTTGAGGGCCACGAATTCTGGCTGCACTGGTTCCGATGGCAGTCCGCCGCTGCCGTCGAATGCTCGATCGACTCCTTCAAACAGTTCGTCCATCAACCGATCGGCGTAGGACTCTACTGCCACTGCTTCGGCTGGCACTGTTTCCACCGTCGCCCTCACGGCGATCGGCTCTGACGCTGATTCCAAAGACATCTGTTCGGCGATTACTTTTTGAGGCATAGTTTTCTGTTTGCTCCCGCTCCTCGACAACCCTGAGATTCTCAACTTCAGACTTCTACAGGATACTTGTGATGTTGACCAATTCTTGGCTCAGAACAGGTCAATTGTATCTCACCCATCACCATATTTTTAGTCCTCGACCAACTTACTTTGCCCGATCGACTTTTGTTTTACCTGTTTTGTGCCTTTTCGCCCCTGTTTTCTGCTGCCAGTCTTACTTGCTTACCCTGACTTTTACTGCATATTCTACTGCTTTTGTCAACCCCACCCTCCGGGGCTTCGCAGTTTGTGACATACAGCTTTACTTGGGGCGATCGCAAAAAAAGCGGGTTTTTTGCCGCTGTTTGCGATGGCTTTGCAGCTTTGACAACGATTTCAGACTTTTATCCGTCTTAAGTTTTTGGTCAGTTTGCTTGACAGTAATGACAGGTTGCAGATTTTCTCATAACTCATGGCTGCAACAGTGGTAACAACCGCTGTAATTCCCCACAAGCTGCCTGAAGCGATAGCGGCGCATTTTCTGGTAAGCTCTGAGAATAACATCGATCGGCTAAATCCTCAACAGGGCGTTTGCAAATAGCCTCATTCTTCTCAAATTTTGCATAAGCATCCTCTTCATTCACAGTTTCTCCCTGCAAATAATCTCCCTGCAAATAGTGTATCCAAGTCTCAATATTGCGCTTGGGAACAAAAATCGCGATCGCCTCATTCGGTTCCCTATTTTCCTGCTTATGTTCATCAAGCACACTAGCTAACCAATTAAGTCTTGCTGCCAGCGTACCCGTATCTGCATCAATTAACACAACTAATCCAATCGCCACCCGGTTTCTATTCTGGCGATAAGCTTTCACTTCCGCCAGATACTGAGTGCGTACATACTGTTCTCCAGCTTGGCTACCTTTCGGACAAATATTAGCCCGAAATCTACCTGTAAAACCTCTCCTTTTTAGGAAATAACGCGCAAAAACAAACTGCTGTAGATCCTCGCAGAGAATGACAATCTGAACTCTACGCTGACTCATTCAACCATCCCCGTGCAATCAGTTCAGAAACTGGCAATCCCGAATTGTCAGCTACTTCATTGCTAATTCGTTTGACTCGAACAGCAGCATTGCTTTGACGCTCAAACCAATAGCCAATCCGTGAAGCTAAAAGATAGTTAATTAACTCAGGATGGTGAGAAATTAGTAATGCTTGAACTTTTTCATCGCTACAAAGGTCATAAAGCTCAATCAGCCAGGGTTGAATTTCTGGTAATGCTAAAAAGTTTTCCGGTTCATCAATCCACAAGGTATAATCTTCCGATTTTGTACCGTAAATCAGCGCGTATAAAGCCACTAATGTTTTTTGTCCGTCCGACAATTCTCTGAGACGATATTCAATTGGCTTGCTGTTATCTTTTTCTCCTGAAAACCGCAGTTTTAATACCAAATTATCTTCGCTTACTCGCTCAAACTTAAAATTGTTGAATCCATCCAAAACATCTCTTAAAATATTTCCAATCTCAGCAATTTTACCTTGATCTTCAGATAAGTAGCGATACCAAGAAACAAAATTTTCCATCCGAGGACTCAAACGCATTTGTTCTTGGCTACTTTCATCAACCATCAAGCTGGGAACAACTTGCACGATGATAAATCGCGCCATCCGTTCTCTAAACCAAGTTAACTTCGTGTTGTCGTTTCTTGGCATTAATGAAGGCAGAATAGATTGCGACCAGTCAAACTGGTATTTCGGGCCCGGTGAATAATCATCTCGATAGAGTTGAACTTCGCCGAATTCAAATTGTAGTAAAGGCTGGTTATCAAAGAGCAGACTCTCGTACCTAACACGACATTTATCTCCATACTCATCGATTTGTAATTGATATTTGTAGCAGCCGCCATTACCGAGAATTTCTAGCTCGAAACGCTGAATTTGTAAAGTTTGCCAGCGGGTGAAGTCCGCAGGTTTGAAAATTCCTTCAACCTTACTGTCGCCGCTGACCAATGCTTGGATTTTCTGCAACACCTCAAAAACTGTTGATTTACCCGATCCGTTAGAACCCAGAAATAGATTAATGGCATCAAAGTCAAGTTCAAAGTTTACCAAACAGCGAAAATTGTCAATATATATTCGTTTCAGCATGGGATTATTTCACTCATAATTACTCTATAGCAATCCTAAATCATTTGTGAATTTCTTACTCCCTCCCCTTACCAAGGGGAGGGTTGGGGTGGGGTAAAAAATTTACGACTCCTGCAAGGATTGCTATAGCTCCTGTCATTATTAACAGGAGCTAAACACAACATTCGGACAACCCAAATTAACCCACCCGTTCCGCCAATTCCAACCAGCGCTCAGTCGCCCGATCGATCTCCTGCGTCAACTGAGCCAAACGATCCGATAACTTCTTCATCTCGGCAAACTCGCTCGGAGCATTGTGAGACAAAATCTTCTCAATGTCTTCTTTTTCAGCTTCCATTTTCGGGATTTGACTTTCTAATTGTTCGTATTCCCGCTTCTCATTGAAGGAGACTTTGGGAGCTTTTTGAGGGGAATTTGTGGGTTTTGAATTGTTAGATTCAACAGTACGCGTAACTTTTTCTTTTTCTTTTTGCCCTTTTATTTCCTTGGCTTCTTCGGCTTTCTTGTAATCTAAATACACTGAATAATTGCCGGGATACAAGCGCAAATTGCCGCCAGGTTCCAATGCGAAAACCATGTCGATCGTGCGATCGAGAAAATAGCGATCGTGGGACACCACAATCACGCAGCCGTTAAAATCTTCGAGATAATCCTCCAAAACCGCCAAAGTCTGCACGTCCAGGTCGTTTGTCGGTTCGTCTAAAATCAGCACGTTTGGCGCACTCATCAGCACTTTCAACAGAAATAACCGGCGCTTTTCCCCGCCAGAAAGTTTGTTAATCGGTGCATACTGTTGGTTCGGTGGAAACAGAAACTTTTCCAACATTTGAGAAGCGGTAATGATTTCGCCATCCGCCGTTTGCACCAACTCCGCCACACTTTTCAAGTATTCAATAACTCGCTGGTCTTCGTTCGGCGTCAAATCCTCTGAATGCTGGTCAAAATAACCGATATGAATGGTTGTGCCAATTTCGACAGTACCCGAATCCGGCTGAATGCGTCCGGTGATGATATCCATCAGCGTCGATTTTCCCGCACCGTTGCAGCCAATAATTCCTATCCGGTCTTCGGGTGTGAAATTGTAGGTAAAATCTTTAATTAAAGTGCGATCGCCGTAAGCTTTAGAGATATTCAGTAACTCAATAACCTTCTTACCAATCCGGCGGCCCGCTGTGGCAATTTCGACTTTGCCGTTGGCTGTTTTGAACTCCTGGGCTCGCATATCTTTAATGCGATCGATCCGAGCTTTTTGCTTGGTACTGCGCGCCTTCGGCCCGCGTTTGAGCCATTCCAATTCGCGCCGCAATACACCCGCGTGTTTGCGAACTGTGCTGGCGGCCGATTCTTCAGCTAAGGCTTTTTTCTCCAAGTAATAAGCGTAATTGCCAGCATAATTGTAAAGGTCGCCGCGATCGATCTCCAGGATGCGATTGGTAACGCGATCGAGAAAATAGCGATCGTGCGTAATCAGCAGCAAAGCACCGCGATAGCCGTTCAAATAATTCTGCAACCACTCCACAGACAGCGCATCCAAGTGGTTTGTCGGTTCATCCATCAGTAAGACATCGGGCTCCGACAACAAAGCCGTTGCTAAGGCAATTCGCTTGCGGTAGCCGCCGGACAAATCGGCAATTTTCGCATCAAAATCCTCAATCCCCAACTTGGTCAAAATCAATTTCGCCTTGGTTTCCAAGTCCCACGCATCCACCTCATCAATGCGTTCAGACACCGCAGACAGACGCGCCATCAACTTGTCTGTATCGCCTTTGCCGTGGGACAATTGATCGGAAATTTCCTCGTATTCGCGCACTAAAGCCATTTGTTCGCCACTGTCGGCAAATACTTGCTCTAAGACAGTGTGATTTTCGTCTAAATCCGGCTGTTGGGGAAGATAGACAATTGTAGACCCTGGATTGACCCAGCGATCGCCAGAGTCGATCGACTCCATACCCGCAATCATTTTCAGCAGGGTTGATTTGCCGGAACCGTTTGTGCCGATGAGTCCGACTTTATCGCCTTCATCGAGGCTGAAACTGGCATCTGTCAAGAGTTCCTTGATGCCGAAGTCTTTTTTGATCGATCGTAGAGTAAAAATAGTCATGAGTATATAAAATTATCTACCTAACTTTTGACATCGGTGAGCGAATTGCGGTATTTTAGGTTATATCATATATTGTAACGCATTTGTGACACAACTATAGAAACAATCTCGACTAAAAAAGTGAAGGTTCCAAATTATTTTCACACTAGACGCTTTGTTTTTCTATGATATCAGAAGTAGCACTATCAAAAAGGCGCGGTTTTCAGTTTATAGAACTGGAAGCAAATAAGGTTGGCATTCTTTTAGTCAAAGCTCCCATTGAATTAAGCAGTCCGGTGATTGCCAAAGTATTTGGTGGCAATTTAGAGCTAAACGTATGGGGTAAGCAGTATCATCCTAGTGATTGCTGGATGTCACTTATATATCAGTATAAAGGACATCCGTGGAGTATAGTTTTTCCAATCAATGTGTGTGTAGATAGCAAGGTTTCTCAGGTGTCTGAGTCATTGAAAACTCGATGCATTTATTTACAGAATGAAGATACATCAGGTTGTTCTGCGTATCAGCTATTTGAGAATGGTAAATGTATTGAAGAGTTCGAGTGGGGAGTAGATTACACCGAAGAGGTTTTTGAGATTTCACCCCAAGAATTACCGGAATATGCAGAGGAAATGGAAGCGCGGGGTACGCCCATAGCCGACGGTTGGAACCCCAAGAAATGGGATATTTATATTACCAGTGGTACTCATGTTGGTTACAAATTTCGCACTGAAGAATGCACGCTCAAAGTAACTGAAGATAGTTTAAGAGATTCGAGACTTTTTCTTGATTTTCTCCTGCGAAGGCAAGATGCTTGGTTGCCTGATTATGAATACATCCCTTGGGGAGAAATTATCAAAGCTGAAAGTGCCAACGCTGACGATTTTGTGCGCGTAGACGGGATCTACAGAACGACTAAAATAGAGAGACCAACTCCACTTAACTGGGACACTTGATATGGTTTCGTCAGAACTACTCTTGAGGTTGCGAGGGTCAAAATGAAAATAGATCGTATTACAAGCAATCCAAAGCGGATGAACGGGCAACCATGTATTCGCGATCTTCGGCTTACTGTTCGTCGAGTGATTGAGCTGCTAGCAACTTATCCCGATCGAGAAGAGCTACATCAAGAGTTTCCCGAACTAGAGGATGAAGATATCCGGCAAGCCCTAGTTTTTGTATCTTGTTACCTTGACGATCGCATCATTGAGCTACCTAATCATTATGAAGCTGTTGCTTGACCAGGGATTACCACTTTCGGCGGCAGCATTATTACGTGATGCAGGTATCGAAACCATCCATGTTGGTGAAATTGGTATGTCTCAAGCCGAAGATACCGAAATCATCCAGAAAGCCAGATTTGAGGAACGTGTGGTTGTTACACTCGATGCGGATTTTCATACATTGCTAGCACTTGATGAAGCAGCTTCTCCTTCAGTTATTCGCGTTCGGATTGAAAGGTTACGCGCCCAAGCATTAACGGATTTACTGCTGATGGTAATTGCTGAGTGCGAGGAGGATTTAGAACAAGGAGCGGCCATTTCGGTCGAGCCAAGCCGTATTCGTATTCGTCGTCTGCCACTCATACCGGATGTCTAAAAAATAGTCATCAGTATAAACAGTCATTTACGTGACCCTGATGCTCAAAAGGTTTATGTCAATCTCGATTGTCCACGCCTTCCAATGTACTATAATTCAGATACCAACCTTTGTTGGAGTATTTTTTTATGTCCTTGCAAGAGCTTAAAGAAAAAGCCAGCCAACTATCAGTCAGCGATCGCCTTGCCCTGCTAGGTGCGATCGTTCAATCCCTGCAAAGTACACCAGAAATCGAGAATTGGCAATATTTAATTGCACGTCCTCATCCTTGGCGCAAACAACTTTACATTAAGGGACGTAAATTACTGGCATCGACTATTTGGCGAGACATGACTGCCAATCAGATGTCACCCGAACAAGCTGCCGAAAATTGGGATTTACCCCTGTCTGCTATCTATGAGGCGATTGATTACTGTCAGAATAATCAAGAAATTTTAAAATTAGAAGCAGACGAGGAACGCTATCGATTGGAAGTAAAAGGAGTCCAAGTTCAGTCTACGAATGCTGCTTGACGAAGATTCTCAAGCCAAGTATTTAGTCAATCTTCTTCAGGCAGCCGGTCACGATGTAGCCACAGTCAATACATTAAATTTAATGAATCATCCAGATTCAGTCGTGCTAGACGCTGCCAGAGAAAATGAGAGAGTGCTGCTTACACGCAATTGTGATGACTTTCAGCAATTGCATCAAGCGAACCCAGAACATTCAGGAATTTTGGCAGTTTATCAAGATTCTGAAGCTTCTAAGAATATGAGTTATCAGGCGATAGTGAAGGCAATTGATAATTTAGAAACAGCCGAATATGAACTCAATAATCAGTTTGTGGTTCGGAATCAATGGAATTATTAATGAGAAATTTATGTAAAAATGCAAAATATAAGTCTCATTGTTAGCAGCTATTATACAATTTTATCGAAACCTAGTTTCTGCTAGACAAAGGAGGCTGAATGAAAACCGATCTCGCCCTGCCAATTGACCAAATCACCAAATTCTGCCAACAGTGGCAAATCATCGAACTCTCCCTCTTTGGTTCGATACTTCGTGACGACTTTCATGCAGACAGCGACATCGATATCCTAGTTGCTTTTGCCCCCACAGCCAACGGGCGTCTACTCGATCGCGCCCAAATGCAGGAAGAACTCGAAGCAGTGCTAAGTAGACGAGTCGATCTAATCAGTAAACGGGCGATCGATCGCAGTTCCAACTGGATTCGCCGCCTTTGAAATTCTCTCTACTGCTCAAACTATTTATGTCAAATAACTGGTCTCGCACTTCCTTAATCGATCGCTCTTTTTATTTCAACAACTGCTTCTCCCGTTTTACCCGTGGCGCGATCGGGTATTGATAAGAAGTCGTGCCGATCGACTGCTTAAACAGATCGGCGAAAAGTCCGTTAAGGTTATCTGTTTTCAGCCGAGATTAGGCAAGCAAAATCGTTAGCTTTCTGGGTAAGTGCAAGCGATCGCCGATTGGTGTCCAACTTAAAGATTCAACAGACAGCAGCCATCTTGGCATAGCTGGCATACGCACCTTACTTGTATCTAGAGACGGGTTGTTTCCACAATATCTGCTCTACCTTTAGGAATACATAAACCCGCCCTGATCTAACGCCACAAAAATAATGTTGTGAGTAAAAAGGCAGGGGTGGAAAGTACGAATGCAGATTGTAGGGTTTCCTTGCCTGTCATTCCCAAGTGCGATCGCCGAAGATAAGGGTATAGAAATTAAACGGCTGGTTTTCACCCGCCCTTACACAAAATGAACTCACAAATAGAACAACAAGTAACAATTCTACAAGACGAAACAGCAGCGGCAGGGAATTCAGCCAACCCAACAGTTGAAACTCATGTATTTGCCTCAGAATTTGCCACAGAGGAAAAAGTCAGAGTGGAAGAATTTAAGATTAGCGGCGACAGCCTAATTGGTAAAGTCAAAGAACTAATTCAGCAAGGAAAACTCCGCCGCCTTGTCATCAAAAACTCGCAAGGGCGGACTTTGGCAGACATTCCGCTGATGGCGGGATTGGTAGGTGGCGTTGCAGGATCAGTAGTCTTTCCCATTGCTGCTGTACTTGCTACAGTGGGGGCAGTTGCGGCTCATTTGACTGTGGCTGTCGAGCGCAAAGAATAGAGCTCTTGCAAAAATCCTTTCCCTCAATTGATGGGACGGGCTCTTCGGCCCATCCCACAAGAAAAAATAACTCTTGTGGGATGGGCCGAAGAGCCCGTCCTAATTATTTTTGCAAGAAGTCTAATAGTGATTAGTAATTAAAAATCTTCTCTTCAAGTCCGCGAAGGCGGACTTTGTTTGTTTAGTAGCGATTTCTATCGCCGAATTGTCTGATCAACGTAACTTCTCCGGTACTCTCGCCGCAGGTTGGTCTAAATAATTGTAAACAATCCGCGAAATTCGACGGACAAAATCTCTCACAATCGGGTCATTGTAAGGACGTTTGACAAAGATTGCGGCTAAATAACGCTTACCGTTGGGCATATCAATAATTCCCGCATCGCCAACCACAAAGCCGATATCTCCGGTTTTGTCCGCAATAACTGCACCGGGACCCAAACCTGAAGGCAACAGCGTTCTAGTTGTTGTGTGCCGCAGTAATTCTCAAGCTTGTTCGCGACTGGATTCAGAAACTAATTTATCGCGAGACAGCATCGCCAGCAGCTTTACCATATCCACAGAACTTGTGGTATTTGTTCCTTAAAAATCACCGAGCCAATTGCGAATTATCGTATCAGTTAATCCCAAACTGCGAAAACGTTCGTTGAGTTTAGTAATTCCCCCCAAACGTTCAATAATCATTTTGGTGGCTGTGCAGTTTTAGAGTCATGTTTAAAGAGAAAGAGTTGAATGGCCGCAGCGAGAAAGCGGCTGGAAAAACGTTATCAACCGCTTTCGATACGAAGCACCTAGCATCATACAGTCAACTCTTGCCCGCAGCCGTATTTTTTTTATTTTCTTTGAGAGTATTCCGTTTCCGGGACTCCTATCAAATGCGGTTATATTACCCCTTTTTTTTCGAGTCTGGCGGAGGGAGACGAAAGTTTGTACAGGGGCGAATTCTAGTGGCAGAATTCTTGTTTTGTAGACACAAATTTTATTCACCTGAGATGAATCCAAGTTAGGCGACTTCCCGATTTCTAGCATCTTCGAGCGAGTCGATCGCGGCTTTGAGAAAAACTTTTCCTTTAGCAACAAATCGGCGATCGCTCAAAGGATCGTAAGCTTCCCAATTACCGCTAACTTCGCGATCGCACCACAAAAACCAGCAGCGGTAGATTTCCCCGCTATCTATATCATCGCACAAAGCCAGCCAATCATCCCCCGTCAGAGCGCTGGCATCTAATGCTACCAATTCCACCCACGCAAGTGCAGTGCAGGCATCGATCGCCTCAGCGTCAACGGAATCAGATTTGGTAGCTATAGGTTGTGGTGAACACAGTGTAGACTTCATAATTTCTCCTTAATTCAATTAAATCAATCAATCAATGGATTGCCCTATTTATGGAACTGACCCGGTACGCCAAGTGGAAAAACTGTGTTTTGATAAATTTCTGGTTCGTCAAATTTACCAGCCGCTGATGCTTCTGTTAAATTATTAAGTGTATTAATTGTGAAAATGGCGGCGGTTCCCAAAGCGGCCATTGCCAGTCTGTGTAAGATTTTGCTCATTTGGCTGCTCCTTTTTTGCTTGGTGTATCTACTCTAAAAAGTTAAGTGGTGAGTAGTGGCGGAGATTGGGGAGTTAAGAAAAACTTTTTATCCTCAAATATATTCAACTGTTGAAGCCGTTATCAGGACAGAGTTTGAGGAGTCGATCGCCCCAAAAACCTCTTCAAGTAAAATCCCTTAAATTCCGGCTGGCTGACTATCTTCCTTAAAATCGCCTAAAATAGGGACTTAAGGCGTTAAAATTTCTAGATTCGTTCCCCTTTCAGTGCAAGCGAAGTGCTCAAGTCAAAACGCGATCGTGGTCGCATTCTCACTGCCTCTGGCTTAAAGAAACTTAACGAGGCGCTCCAAGAATGGTCTGACCGATATAACATTAGAGGTACTCTGACTGAAATCGAGGCCGAGTCTGGCGTTGGTGCCGATACAGTCAGCAAAATTAAGCAGGGTAGAGAAGGTGCGGATTTGAGTAAAATTCGACAGTTGTTCGCGGCTTTTGAAATGACTCTGGCTGCTAGCGACCATCGATCGGCTAAACTTGAGGAACCGGAAAATTTAGACGTGCTGGACAATTTGCCGCCAGCGGGAGAAACAGCCACCAGCAGCAGAATTGTTAAAGTATTTGTCAGTTATCGCAGCGCCGAACCCGATCGCGAGTTGGGAAAACAGTTAGAAACGGCCTTAAGCGCGATCGGTCATACAGTTTTCACAGCAGAAAATAATATTAGATTAGGAGATAATTGGTTCGATCGCATTAATTTATTCCTCCAAGAATGCGATTATTTGCTGCTACTGTTACCGCCAACGGGAAACCAAAGCGAACTACTAACATATCAAGTTCAGCAAGCAAAAGAACTCCAAGACTCCCGCCATGACAAAAAACCAATAATTCTCCCCATCCGCGTCGGTTTTCCGCTGAACGCGCCTCTAAATCACGATTTGCGGGGTTATCTGTACCGCATCAAACAGAGGGAATGGAAAACCACCGCCGACACTCCAATTATTATCGAAGAAGTTCTGAACTTGCTAGCAGAAACTCCCGCACCAGTCACAGAAGAAACAGAAGATTTAACACAAAACCAGGTATTAGAAATTAGCAGCGACGAAATACCTCTACCCGCCGCCGAACCAGAATTACCGGGAGGACAAGTCGATGTCGCTTCTCAATTTTATGTAGAACGCCCGCCCATTGAAGAACGCTGCTATCAAACTATTGTGCAACCCAGCGCGTTAATTAGAATTAAAGCACCGAGACAAATGGGCAAAACTTCCTTGATGGCAAGAATTTTGCATCACGGATCCCGTCAAGGCTATTGCACCGTGCCGCTAACTTTTCAGTTAGTAGATAAAGCCGTATTCGCCAACTTAGATAAATTTTTAAAGTGGTTTTGCGCTTACGTCGGCCGCGAGTTGCACTTACCAAATCAATTAGACGATTATTGGGACGAGATTTTTGGCAGCAAAGTTAACTGCAAAGATTACTTTGAAAAATACATTTTGCCGCAAATCGACAGTCCTTTAATTTTAGGATTAGACGAGATCGATCGCGTTTTCCAATATCCCGACATTGCCGAAGACTTTTTAGGACTACTGCGGGCGTGGCACGAAGAATCGAAGCGGCGCGACATCTGGAAAAAACTGCGATTAATTGTAGTTCACTCCACGGAAGTTTACATCCCGATGAACATCAATCAATCGCCTTTCAACGTCGGACTTCCCGTTGATTTGCCGGAATTCAACGCTGGGCAAATCCAAGATTTAGCAGCGCGCCATAATTTGAATTGGTCGGAGGCAGAAGTTGAGGAATTGATGGCAATTGTCGGCGGACATCCGTATTTAGTGCGAGTTGCATTATATCACATTTCGCGATCGGATTTGACACTAGATGAATTAAAAGAAAGTGCGATCGCAGATGCTGGAATTTACAGCGACCATTTGCGCCGCCAATTGTGGAATTTAGAAGAATATCCAGAGTTGGCGCAGGGGATGAGAGAGATTGTAGTGGCGGACTCTCCGGTGCAATTAAAGGCTATGCAGGCTTTTAAATTAGACAGCTTGGGGTTGGTGAAATTGCAGGGGAACGAGTGCGTGCCGAGGTGCGAGTTGTACCGACAATATTTTCGATCGCACTTGAGCGCGATCGGGTAAAATGTAAAGCGGTTTGCGATCGTATAATTCCCGATATTGTAGGGGCGGGTTCACCGATAATAACAGCCTAAAACTGACAATCTCATAAACCCGCCCCCACCAAACGAAAAATCACAATCTACATATTTTTAGATTAAAACATCCCATGAACGATATTTTTTTGATAACATCCGATAATTGGCTAGATTGGATAGCCGTATTTGGTTATCTAGCTTTTACAGCTTTCATTGCATGGCGCGTATTCACCACAAAGTAGATATATTATGAAATTACCTTCCTCTTCTTCTTCTTTCTTACTTCGCGTCCTTCGCGCCTTCGCGGTTCGTTAAATAAACAGTAAAATAAAACAATAATCAACTCGCCCAGACAGTTATGCCGCCCGTCGAAAGTGTTGCAGCAATTCCGAACGATCTGATTTTGCGCTTGAGCATCGAGCAGTATCATGCGATAATTCAAGCTGGCATTCTCACCGATGATGACTCTGTAGAATTGCTGGAAGGTTGGCTGGTTTTCAAAATGCCCAAAAATCCACCGCATCGAGTCACAACTCGTCTTGTCAGAACAGCTTTAGAGAATATTTTACCCCCTGGTTGGTATGTCGATTCTCAAGAACCGATAACGCTATCTAACAGCGAACCAGAACCTGATATAGTGGTTGTTCGAGGGGATACAAGACAGTATCTCGATCGCCATCCGGGTGCTGAAGATATTGCCCTGATTATTGAAGTATCTGATACGACGCTTCAGCGCGATCGCACTGTCAAAAAACGGATTTATGCCCGCGCTGGAATTGCGATTTATTGGATTGTGAATCTTGTTGAAGGACTGGTTGAGGTGTACTCTCAACCTCTTGTTGAAGTTGAGCCGTCAGATTACAGTCAAAGGTTAGATTTTGGGCGATCGGCTGTTATACCAATTATTATTGAAGGGATAGAAATTGGGGCGATCGCTGTAGATGCTCTTTTGCCTTGATTTTGATTCCAAGCTATTGGTTATTGGTTAATTGCTCTCTCAACTTTCGCAAAATTGGAATTTTTTCCAACTGTTCCGGCCGTATACTATCCCAGTTTAACCCAATTGGACGCGGATAAGTTGTATTAGTTTCAATTACCTCCTCAGCATTAACAATCCAATTCAGTGCCCAATCGTGAGCTTGCATCGGTAAACGCAAATCTTCGACTATTTGCAAAGGATGCACTGTTGTCACAATTGGCGTATCGATTTCTACTAACCCGAATTCTGTCAACATAGCCAATTCCAAATCGGCAAAACCTGCACCTTTCCCGGTTCTTCCCCCGTTGCGCGCCACCGCTACACAACCGACTATTACTAAATCAATTGGCTCCATTTCTGCAAAACTTACCAATTTTCCGCAATCGAGAGCTTTGCGGGCGATCCTCTTCGAGGGCTTCGCTAACGCACTTTCGGCAATTGATATATTTTGTCTCTGCAAATCCTCAGCGGTTAACTCAACAAAACAGCGATCTTCTGTCAAGCGCGGTACTGCCATATACAGGCGTTTTCCATCTTGCAAAGCTTGCATCCGCACCGGATTTTGCGCCGCATCTGGATTGCACTTAATCGTTTTTGCTTGTTGCCAAATTGGTAAATTTGCCAATTTTTCCGCCGCCAACTGGGCCCCAACAAAGTTGGGAATATGACCAAACGGATCGCCAATAGATGCGGCTTGCTGCTTGAGCAAAGACCAAATTTCTGTTCTTAACTTGTCTTTGTCGTCGTTATATCCAGTCCAATCAGTTTTCATGTTATTAGGCCTTATTGGTGGCGGTAAACTGCGCTAAAATTGTATGGTGCGTCCGACTTTCGTTATAGGGCAATTATTCAGGATTTCGGATCTGACGCACCTTACTAATTGTGCCCGTTTCGGTAGATGTAAAGAGATATTTTAAATGATGTAGTAGCGGTTGAAACCGCCGAATGACTAAAAGG
Source organism: Microcoleus sp. Z1_B2 (assembly GCF_036700325.1). Lineage (NCBI taxonomy): Bacteria > Bacillati > Cyanobacteriota > Cyanophyceae > Oscillatoriales > Microcoleaceae > Microcoleus > Microcoleus sp. Z1_B2. Next base: position 67,584 of record NZ_JAUBOQ010000008.1, on the reverse strand, counting down.
TGATCTTTTTATTGTACCATTTTATCCTATGGATTATACCACAAAACCCAGTTACTATCAAGTCGGTGGGAGTTTGACAAATAACGCTCCCAATTATGTGAAGCGGCAAGCCGACGACGATTTATATAACGGATTGAAGGCGGGGGAATTTTGCTATGTTTTAAATTCCCGGCAAATGGGCAAATCTAGCTTGCAGGTGCGGACAATTCAGCGGCTGAGAAATGAAGGAATTGCTTGTGCTGCGATCGACATTTCGGAAATTGGCAACCGCGGCGTCACTCCCGAACAGTGGTATGCTGGTTTGCTACGCATCCTCGAAAATAATTTTAACCTGTCGGATATTGTCAACGTGCGGACTTGGTGGCGCGATCGCAATTTTTTAACCCCGGTTCAAAGATTGAGCGAATTCATCGAAACCGTACTCTTACCCAACATTTCCAGCAATATTGTCATTTTTATTGACGAAATCGACAGCATTCTCGCCCTAGATTTTCCCGCCGACGATTTTTTAGCCTTAATTCGATCGTGCTACAACAAGCGCGCCAACAATTCAGAGTTCGATCGCCTAACTTGGGCCCTCTTAGGCGTAGCATCGCCGACGGATTTGTGCCGCGAGCAAAATGCCACCAGCAATACCCCTTTTAATATTGGCAAGGCGATCGAATTAACTGGTTTTGACGAAACAGAAGCTCAACCGCTAGCAGCGGGGTTGGCAGAGCTGACAGACAGCTCTCAGGAAGTTTTGAGAGAAGTATTGTATTGGACTGGCGGGCAGCCTTTTTTGACTCAAAAGCTGTGCAAACTTCTCTTTGAAAATGCCGAATTAGTCCAAAATTCCAAAGAGTGGGTGGAGAAAGTAGTGCGCTTGAAAATTGTGGAAAATTGGGAAACTCAAGATGTGCCAGAACATTTGTCCACAATTCGCGATCGGCTTTTCAAAGAAAACCAGCGGATTGTGAGGAGACTCGGATTGTATCAGCAAATTTTAGAGCAAACTGAAATTGTCCCCGATGGTAGTGCCGAACAAATGGAGTTACGATTAAGCGGATTAATCGTTAAGCGCGGGGAAAAATTAACCATTTCTAATCCTATTTATGAAGCTGTATTTAACCAAGAGTTAATTGAAGAAAAATTAGAAAAACTCTCGCCTTACTCGGAAGCCATCAAAGTCTGGCTAAATTCTAGCTGTGAAGATGATTCCCAACTGTTGCGAGGGGATGATTTGCAGTCAGCATTAGTTTGGGCGGCCGGCAAAAGTTTGAGAAACGAAGATTTTCAGTTTTTGACTGCTAGCCAGAAAGTTATTTTGAGCGACCAAAATCAACTGCTGCATTTAGCTACACTCGAAACCAAAAAAGCTGTCTGTGATGCCGAAAAAGCTTTGAGTGAAGCTGACTCTGCCAAACAAAAAGCCAAACAGTGGATCGGCATCGGTTCTGCGGTACTGGCAGCATCGTTACTGGCGGCGATCGGCTTTTCAACTCTCGCTTACCAGCGGTTTAAACTAGCACAAGCAAGTATTGAAATCGAACAAAATGGCAGCGATGCTTTACTGTTGGCGGTATCTCAAAAAACCGAAAACACCGAAGCTTTATCAGAAGCTTTACTGAGGGCGATCGCCTCCGGGAAAAAATTAAGAACCTTGGTTCAAAACAAACCTAAGCTAGAACAATACCCGGCAACTAGACCGCTGTTAGCCTTACAAATAATTCTCGATAAAATTAGCGAAACACAGCAAATTAAAGCCTCATTAAGTCCGCCAAGAAAGATAACGTGGCAAGCTCATAAAAATGCCGTTACCAGCGTCAATTTTAGCCCAAATCGGCAGATTTTAGCAACCGCAGGAATAGACGATAGAGTTCGGATATGGAACTTTTCCGGGCAAAAAATTGCTGAATGGAAAGCTTTCCAGCAGTCAGTTAATATGGTAAATTTTAGCCCAAATGGTAAATTTTTAGCGACCGCAGGAAGGGACAGCACAGTTAAAATCTGGAATTTATCAGGTAAAAATATTGCTACTTTGAAAGGAATTAAAGGCTCTGTTACCAGCATCAGTTTCAGCCCGGAAGGAAAGTTATTAGCGGCGGCAGGGATAGACAGCTATGCTGCAATTTGGCAATTGTCAAAACAGCCACAATTAGTATCGCCTAGCCAGAAACTCCCAGGTCACAACGGCTTAGTGAGAAGCGTAAATTTTAGCCCAAATGGTGATTTCATAACGACTTTAGATGGCAAATCTACAGTGCGACTTTGGAATTTGTCGGGCAAGCTAAAAAAAACACTGCCTATTCAGGCAATTGGGATCAGTTTCACTCCGGCTCAACACCAGTATCGCTTTGCTACAGTAACATTAAATGGCAAAGTTGGGCTGTGGAATCTGTCAGAAAAAGAATTAGTTAAGGAATTTCAAACCTTGCATTTTGATGCGAAATCAATTAGTTTTAGTCCCGACGGAGAACGGCTGGCTACAGTGGGAATTGACAAGACTGTACGGCTGTGGAATTTAGCGGGGCGGCAGGTTGCTCAATTTGAGTTCGAGGAGAATGTTGTTAGTGTCAGTTGGAGTGGAGACGGAAAACAAATTGCTGTAGCTGGAAGCAACGGCACTGTATGGTTGAGGCAGGTTGAAGGGTTAGAAGAATTGCTGAAGCAAAGCTGCAATTTTTTCGCCACTCAACCGAAGTATTTTACAAGAGTTTCAACTATCTGCAAGTAGGGACACCGCACCGTGCCCTTCTTCGTGTCAACTTAAGCTGTCAGCCCGCCAAGTCTGTTAGTCGTCCATCAAGTCCGCCAGGGGTTGAAACCCCTGTCTAATAGCGAAAGTCCTCTCAAAGAGGACTGAAGAGAAGAATCTCCACTCATTAGTCCTCTGAAGCGAGGACTTTAGCTTTGAGGCAGGGGTTTCAACCCCTGCCGGACTATTTGTTGTACCTTAAGTTGACACCTATGGGCACGGTGCGGTGTCCCTACTAATGATTATCAATTTACTTTAACAGGCGAAACACTTACATTAGGATTTGTAACTCTTTTTAAGAGTTCTTGTCGGGCTTGTTCGGGATTTTGACCTTTGGGTACTTGATATAATAATCTACAGGAACCATCTTGAGGATTAGCTGCACAAATAATTAATTGACCGTTGCTAGATGCACCTGCTGTGACAATATTATCCCAGCTTCCTTGCGGTTGCGAGTTGTTGAGAATTCCTGAGACTCTGGTGCACCGAGTAATCGCATCTTCTCCTGATTCATTGAAATAGTTATCAGCTAGCCACAAAATAACGGGAATATTTTTGCCTTGTTGGACTGCAATTGTAGCGGGGCGGCCACCAGTAGCGCCACAGAAGAATGAAGGCGCTTGGGCGAAGGCTGGACTGTTTGCTAAAATCGGAGCAGCAAGGGCAATAATTGACGCGCTAAAAACTGACTTTAAGAGCCGAAATTTCATGAGCAGTAATAAGCTTTTTCATTTAAGGTTACTAATAGTCTAAAAATTTAAACTGTTTGTTGCCGGGAAGATTAGGCATTTAGAGAAAAAAATAAAATTTATTCGGCAAATTTTTGCGATCGCACACACTGGCCTCATCTGGGCCAAAACTCCGGGAAAAAAGCTCGCTGACAAACACCAAAGGCAGAAAATAGATGCAGCCCTAGGGGGCGCAGGCGCGAAGGTATAGGGTAAAGGATTGGTTTTTCAGCGTTTTTTGCGATCGCCTCGCTCTTCCCGATCCCGCCCCACCTAAAGTGGAACCTGTGTTACCATCGGGAAAAATATTCTCTTTAATAATCAACAATGGGCAATGTTCTGGTGCTGAACGCCTCCTACGAACCCCTTAACATCACCAATTGGCGAAGGGCGGTAGTTTTGTTGCTGAAAGGAAAAGCAGAACAGGTAGAACACAACGGGAAATTTATTGCGCCAAACTTCCCGCTACCAACTGTGATCCGACTGCGGCATTATGTCCGAGTTCCCTATAAGGATATTCCGCTAACCCGCCGGAACATCTTGCACCGGGACGCACACTCTTGTCAATACTGTAGTTATACGGGCGACGATTTAACCCTCGATCATGTAATTCCCCGATCGCGCGGAGGAGGGGACAGTTGGGAAAATCTCGTCACCGCTTGCGTGCGCTGCAATGTCAATAAAGGCAGCCGGACGCCGAAAGAAGCGGGAATGTCGCTGCGCTATCCGCCTAGGAAACCTCACAGCGGTCTTTATTTTGAAGTCACTAAACACGTTAAGAGCGGTATGCACAAAGAATGGCAAAAATATGTAATAGGCCTTTAAAACCCCTGTCAGCGCAAGCGCGGGGGTTTTTTGCGGGAGTTATTAGTTCTGAGATTGCTTCGTTCCTGGCAACACGCACTCTCTCCATGAATTAAAAAAGTAAACAGAGAATTTACCATCTTAAATCAGGTTTCTCGTAAAAAGTATGGGCTTTGACAAACAGGCATCTACAAAGAAACCGGGTTTAAGATCGAATGTCGTGCAAATCTTGAAATAGTTAAATTGTTAATTTTCAACGATGAAAGACCATCCCCCTAACAATTCCGATGAAACATCCGGCAACCGCGAAGGTGAACTTGAGGCCAGCAGCGAGGTTGTACCCGGAGTGAGTGCGCCTGGGAAACGGCGCAGCAAAGCCGAAGTTGCTTCCGAAGAGAATCGCGGCCGTCTCCGCGAGGAATTGCACGATCGCAAAGTCGAGCAATTGCGCCAAATGTTCGATCGGCACAAAGGCACTCGCCAGTTAATCTTGCTGCAAGATTTTCCAGATCCCGACGCACTTTCTAGCGCTTGGACTTACAAATTAATCGCCGAACAGTACGATATCCAATGCGAGATTATCTACGCCGGCGCCCTCAGCCACCAAGAAAATATTGCCTTAGTTAAATTGACAGGGTTGCCGTTGCAGCGCTGGACGGTGGAAACACTAAAAACTAAGGATTTGTCGGTGTTTCAGGGCTGCGCTTTCATTGACAATCAAGGGACGACTTGTAACTTAACCGAGTATATTTTAGCGGCTGGAGTTCCGATCGCCGCCGTCATCGATCATCATAATTTGCAGGGGGAAATGAACGCAGAATTTATCGATTTGCGCCCTCAAATCCGCGCTACAGCCACGATTTTTGCCGAGTATTTACAGTCTGGACTTTTAGCTCTCGACGCCAGCGTCAGTCTGCACATCAAGTGCGCTACAGCTTTGATGCACGGTTTGCGATCGGATACGATCGCCCTCAGACAAGCTCAGGAAGAGGACTTTCTAGCGGCAGCTTATTTGAGCCGGTTTTACGACCCGCAGTTGCTGAATGCCGTGTTACAGTCATCTCGTTCTAAGTGGGTGATGGACGCGATCGAGCGATCGCTCAAACACCGCACCGTCCAGAACAATTTTTCGATCGCCGGCATCGGCTATCTCCGCTATGACGATCGGGATTCTATTCCCCAAGCTGCGGACTTTTTAGTAACAGAGGAGAACGTACACACAGCCGTTGTCTACGCAATTGTTCACGACAAAGACGAAGAAATTGAAGTAGTAATTGGCTCGCTGCGAACTAATAAACTTACTCTCGACCCCGACGAATTCATTAAAGAAGCCTTCGGTCAAGATGCTCAAGGACGCTTTTTTGGTGGTGGCAGAAGTCAAGCTGGAGGTTTTGAAATTCCCGTGGGATTTCTTTCTGGCGGGAATGAGAAGAGCGATTATGCAAGGCTAAAATGGGAAGTATTCGACGATCAGATTAAGCAAAAGTTGCTGCATTTAATTAGTCCTAAAGACAATCCTGTTTACGATCATTAATATCATGTCCGATCGATTAATCATACAGCATATTCGGTGGTTCATGAAGTACAGGAGCAGCTATATTATGTGGTGTTAGTCCGTAGTCCGTAGGGTTCGTCGCTCCTTCATATTTGATAAAGATTGCAGATTGACGGGTGTATCCGCACCTTACTCGCGTCTCTCTTCTTGTGTGTACCACATATACATGGAATATGCTGTAATATCCCGGTCGGGGCGAGTTTTTGAGATTGTCAATTATTGGCAGGTATTCTTGGTGAACTCGCCCCTACAAAAATCGCGGTTCATCGACCGGACACGATATCAATCGGGAGTTTCTAGCTGCAGTATTGATTCCAGCAACAGCCTGGGAATGCGAGCTTTTCGACCTCCGGTTGCTACCAGGTTTGGCCGTGTTTTTTTCTCATTCCGGGCACAATCTCAACTTGACAATCAGTCATGCCCGCACTCCAACTCTCATCAACCAGGTTTTTTAACTCTTATTCAGGGTGGGAACTCCTGCCCAGTCTACCTCTGCCAGGAACAGGCTTTCCGGCCTGTCCCATAAAAATTAAATTTTATTGTGGGTAGTACGGGTAGGACAGGAGAATCCGCCCATAGAAAATTTATTTAAAATCGTGCAATATGTTCAGTTTTAAGGAAGTAAGGAGGTTGAAAAACCCGGTTGAGTTCTCCAGGACTAACAGTAATAAATTTTCTACCAATTTTCCCAAATCATACACTAAAGAAACCGGGTTTTTTAACAATTGTCAAGGGATATCACGAAGTATTTTGATAAAAAAACCAGGTTGAGGGGCAAATTTAGTGTGTTCTATTTTACTAAACTCCACAAGAATTATGAGGTTTTAACAATTATACAGGGTTAATTTTGGGGAGTTTTATTATTTATTCGCTAAATCAATCACAATTTGTTATAGTTGGTGCAGTAGCTTTGCGATAATAATTAGCCAAAAAACGATTGAGAAGAAGCAAAATAGATACCAAATAACCTAAAACTTTGGCGAAATGACATCAAAAAAGCAATTGTAGCAGTCAGCATAAAATTGGCTAGCCACATAAATATTGATTTTTTCCTAAGCCCAGCCAGCGATTCCTACGAGTTAAAAGAAATTATTATATTTATTTGTGGCGGGTTAGAATAGTAGAAAATAGCTTAAACAAACAAGGAACACGGAGATGTCTACAAAAAAGACTTTCTCTTGGTCGTTAGAGAAAAGCATAGAAAAAGTTTCAGAAATTGCACTTAAAATCAACGAGTTCGTGGATCTGGAGACAATTTTGCAATGTGCGCTACACGAAACCAGGGTGCTGCTGCAAACAGATCGCGTGATTATTTATCGATTCCTACCGCATAGAGAGAGGGTAGTATTTGCTGAATCTGTTGGCGATCGGTGGCGGCCAATCCAGGGACAACTGATTCATGACCCTTGCCTTGAAGCTACCTGGGTAGATCGCTACAGCCAGGGGGAAACGAGTGCCATTTCTGATATTCACGCTGGTGATATTCAAGCTTGTGATGTCGAATTGCTCGATCGCATCCAAGTTCAGGCAAATTTAGTTGCGCCAATCTTGCTAGATGGCCAACAGCAGCAATCTCCGAAGCTTTGGGGACTGTTGATTGCTCATCAATGCCGAAGTCCGCGTCAGTGGGAACCTCTCGACATTGAGATCCTGCAACAGGTTGCAATGCACATCGGGTTGAGGATGCGGCACTTGGAATCTCACGGCCCGGCGATCGGGCCAAATCAACCGCCGGAACTCGAAACAGAACCGAATCAAACTGATCCCAATACAGAAAGCGCGCCCAGAGTCAATCATCAAAATTGCCTAAAACCAAAGTTTGCCTCTTCCCTGAGCGGCGATATTGTCCACCTCAAAGCCTTTGACTTGTTGCAAAACCCGATCTGGATATTTGATATTGAGGATTGGCAAATGCGGTGGGCAAACCAAGCTTCCTTGTACCTGTGGGATGCTTCGACGCGGCAGCAACTGGCGAGCCACAACTTTAGGGATATGTTGTCAGAGTCTACTCGGATTCGCTTGCAGAGCTATCAGCAGCAGTTTGAGCAAGGCCAAACCTTGTCCGAGCAGTGGACGTTTTATCCGGGCGGTGAGCCTGTTTCTGTCGGCTGTCGGTGCTCTGGCATCAGGATTGATGGCGGGCGTTTGGCAATCCTGGTGGAGGGTACGGTCGAAACCGCTCCTCAAATCGAGCCGGAAACCCTACGATCGATCGAGGCAATCCGACACACCACGCTGATGGTTTCGCTGTACACCCTCGAAGGTGTGCCGCTGCTGCAAAACCCGGCGGCCTTGCGCTGTTACGGAGATATGCAGCCACCTCACTCTGCGACAGACAATGCTTTTCTGAGCCGCTTTGTTGACTCTCAGGTAGCAGAGCGAGCAATGGCAGTTCTTAAGTCCGGTGAGGTATTTAGCACGGAGGCTCAAGTGATTACTCTGGCGGGAATTCGCTGGCATGGGATGGACGTGCGGTGTACCAACGACCCGGTAACGGGCAACCCGATGTTGCTGGTGAACGAAAAGGACATTACCGACCGCCAGCAGACAGAAACAGACCTGCAAAAGAGTGAAACCCGGTTGTCAGAAGCCCAGCGGGTTGCCCACATCGGTAACTGGGAGTGGGACGTGAGTACGGGTAAAATTACCTGGTCTCCCGAACTATTCGAGATTTTGGGACGATCCAGGGCCCTAGGCGAACCTACTTATGAAGAAAACCTGCGGCTTTACCATCCCGAAAGTGCCAAACAGCTACACCTGGTAGTTCAACGAGCGCTCAGTCACGGAGAGCCTTATCTATTGCGCCTCAGAGTCGTGGGCCCGAATGGCTCTATCCGCCATACCGAAGCCAGAGGACAGGTTCAACTCAATGCAGAGGGAAAAGTCATTCGGTTGTTTGGTACATCCCAAGACATTACGGATCTTGTCCAGGCAGAAACAGAACTCAGAGAATTGAGTACAGCTCTTGCTAATGCCGTTGAGGGCATCTCGCGGCTGGATATTTTCGGACGGTACATCACCGTTAATCAAGCCTACGCGAATATAGCAGGTTATCAGCCTGAAGAAATGGTTGGTATGAGTTGGCAGAAAACAGTTCATCCCGAAGACTGCGACAGGATGATGGCCGCTTATCAAAAAATGCTAGCCGAGGGCCGAGTGGAGGTTGAGGCCCGGGGTATCCGGAAAGATGGCTCGATCTTTTACAAGCACGTGGTGATGTTGGCGGCCTACGACTCGCAGGAGCGATCGATCGGGCATCACTGCTTTATGAAAAATATCACCGATCGCAAGCAAGCAGAAGCAGCATTGCAACAAGAGTTCGAGCGTCTGGCGGTGGTGATTGCCACCCAACAGGAAATCGCCACCCCCAATCCTAACCTGGATGCAGTGATGGCGGTGATTACCGATCGAACTCAAAAATCGCTCGGTGCCGATGGGGCCGTGATTGAAATGCTGGAAGGGGATGAGTTGGTGTATCGGGCAGCCAGCGGTATCGCCAGCGCCTATGTGGGATTACGGATCAAAGTAGGGACAAGTTTATCGGGAAAATGTATTGCGACCGGCCAAATCATGCTTTGCGATGATTCACAAGCCGATGCACGGGTGGATCAGGCTGTCTGTCAGCGCATTGGTATCCGGTCATTGGTGGTTGTTCCCTTGTTCTATCAGGACGATCGGGTTGGCGTCTTAAAAGTTGTTTCCGCTAAACCCTGTGCCTTTACAGAGTCAGATATTCATACCTTACAACTGATGGCGGGGTTTTTGGCGGGTAGCCTGCATCTGGCTTCAGAGTTTGATGCTAAAAACATTCTCCTGAGTCAATTGCAGGAGAGCGAGGAACGGTATCGTTCTGTGATTACAAGCATGACTGAAGGCGTCGTACTTCAGCTAGCAGACGGACAAATTACTACCTGTAATGCTAGTGCCGGAAGGATTCTCGGACTGACCCCCGAACAACTGATGGGGCGTACATCCATAGATTTAGACTGGCGAACCGTTCACGAAGATGGCTCTCCTTTCCCCTGCCAACAGCATCCGGCAATGATTACCCTACGGACGGGAAAACCCCTATCAAATGTGGTGATGGGCATTCACAAATCGGATAAAACGCTGACTTGGATTTCGATTAATTCGCAACCGCTGTTCCAGATGAATCAGTCTCAACCCTATGCAGTAGTAACGACTTTTGCTGATATTACAGAACGCAAGCGGGCCGAGGAGATGCTCAGACACCGGGCAGAACAAGAAAGATTAATTGCTACGACAGATGGGTTAACACAAGTAGCAAACCGCCGCTGTTTTGATGAGCGATTGCCGTCGGAATGGCACCGACTGATGCAGGGGAAACAACAGCTTTCGTTGATTATGTTGGATGTAGATTATTTCAAGCGATATAACGATTGCTACGGACATCAAGCGGGGGATATTTGTTTAGTAAAAGTGGCTTCATCGGCGGCACAAGCGGTTAAACGCTCATCGGATCTGTTTGCACGTTACGGGGGGGAAGAATTCGCTGCTATCCTACCGAATACGGATGCGGATGGCGCGATCGCGGTTGCTGAGTCGATCCGAGAGGCAATCCGAGTTTTGGGAATCCCTCACGAGCAATCTAATGTGAGCACGATCGTGACTGTTAGCATGGGAATTGCCACTGTGATTCCCACTGCGGAAACATCACCGGATGAACTCGTTGCCCTCGCCGATCGAGCATTATATGATGCGAAACGACAAGGGCGCGATCGCTACACAAGCGCCAACCAGATGACAGCGCCAGATTTCAATACAGTTGTAGAATAGGCAAAAGGTAGGTATATCCTAGACTGCTCCTAGAAAAACGGGACCCCATGCCTGGAAGTATTGATATATGGTTATTTATCTGATCCGGCACGGTATCGCCGCCGCACCCGAAGAATATGATACAGACTCAGAACGCCCCCTGACTAAAGAGGGCGATCGTAAAACCAGGAAAATTGCTCAACGGCTGTACGAGCTCGAAATTCAGTTTGACTTGATTCTCACCAGTCCCCTACTGCGCGCCCAGCAAACCGCCCAAATCCTGCAAACAGTCGGTTTGAGTTCCCAAATAGAAGAATCCGCCGCCCTCGCACCTTCAGGAGACATCGGGAACTGGCTGGAGTGGTACAAACAATGGCAGGACATCGGTAGTGGCAGCTTGGCCCTAGTGGGCCACCAACCAGACTTAGGCCACTGGGCAGAAACTTTGCTTTGGGCTCGATCGCAAGATGCCCTGATTCTCAAAAAAGCCGGTATCATCGGCTTAATCCTCCCGGAGACAGGCTCCCCTGTGGGCCGCAGCCAAATGTTTTGGCTAACTGCGCCCAAGTTTTTGCTGCGCTAGAAACAGCGAACCGCCCCGACATTAACAGGAGACGCCAGCCCTCTTAAAACCGCATTCTGGGACGGCGAAACCGGGAAAAAGGGGCGACAATACGCAGCGGTGCGATCGGGCTGTGTGTTGAAAAACCCGGTTTCTGAACCCGAATTAAATGATTATTTGTCAAGACTGCGACACTATCTTGCTTTCTGGTAATGTACTTTTAGTAGATTGAACTCACACAAAACGGTATCGCAATGGTCGTCGGCGAATTCAAACCAGGTTTAGAAGGTGTTCCCGCCACCTTGTCCAGCATTAGCTACGTCGATGGACAAAAAGGGTTGCTGGAATATCGCGGGATTAGCATCGAGGAACTGGCACTCAAAAGTTCCTTTCTCGAAACTTCATATTTATTAATCTGGGGGGTACTTCCGACAAAGGAAGAACTAGAAGCTTTCGAGCATGAAATTCGCTATCACCGCCGGATCAAATATCGCATCCGGGACATGATGAAATGCTTTCCAGAAAGAGGACATCCAATGGACGCCCTGCAAGCTTCAGCGGCCGCCCTGGGCTTGTTCTACTCCCGCCGAGCTCTGGCTAACCCAGCATACATTCGAGAAGCTGTAGTGCGGCTGCTAGCTAAGATTCCCACAATGGTAGCAGCGTTCCAGCAAATGCGACGGGGAAACGATCCGGTGCGGCCGAGGGATGACTTGAACTACTCGGCTAACTTTCTTTATATGCTCAACGAGCAAGAACCCGATCCCCTGTTAGCTAGCATTTTTGACACTTGTCTGACTCTCCACGCTGAACATACAATTAATGCCTCTACATTTTCGGCAATGGTAACAGCTTCGACGCTGACAGACCCTTACGGAGTGATTGCTTCAGCAGTTGGCACTTTGGCGGGGCCGCTGCACGGGGGAGCTAATGAAGAAGTGATTGATATGTTGCAGCAAATTGGTTCGGTAGAAAATGTGCGGCCTTTTGTCGAGAAGTGTGTTGCAAATAAGGACAAAATCATGGGTTTCGGTCACCGAGTTTACAAGGTGAAAGATCCGAGAGCAACTATTCTTCAGAGGTTAGCGGAACAGTTGTTTGAGAACTTCGGCCGCGATGATTATTACGACATTGCTGTCAAGTTGGAAGAAGTGGTTGAAGAGAAATTGGGCCAGAAAGGAATTTATGCAAATGTAGATTTCTATTCTGGTTTGGTTTACCGAAAAATGGGAATTCCGCTGGACTTATTTACACCAGTTTTTGCGATCGCCCGCGTTGCCGGCTGGTTAGCCCACTGGAAGGAACAACTAGAGGCAAACCGCATTTACCGCCCGACTCAAATATATACGGGGAGTCACGGTGCTCCTTATATTGCGATCGAGGACAGACTCCCATCCTAAAGCACAATTATCAACCCAGATATGACAATGGCGAGAGGAATTGTTTGGCTTTCGTGAAGTGTTGAATTAAAAATTGCTTTCGCCTTCCGAGTCAGGAAACAATCTCTGTCTGCCAAAAACTGTCCTGCTGGGTTGCACCCCTCTTGTATGTTGTGCTGTTGGTTGGCGACAATAGTAAGAAGTGACGATTTTCAGGAACTCCGGTCCTCAGACTTGCTGGTCTGAGGCTTTTTATTGCAATATTAATATAAACCACGCCAGTAACGTGCTACATTACTGGGCCTGTAATATCATGTCCGATCGATTGACCATAATATCCCGGTCGGGCGGGTTTTTGAGATTGTCAATTATTGGCCGATATTGGCAGGTTTACCCGCCCCTACCTGATTTCGGGCGAAGCGAAGCGGAGGGAATCGACCGGACATGATATAAGGGGGGCGAGGCGCACCGTACTTTTATTCCTCCGAATCTACCTGCTTAACTTCCTCCAAAGTTAGCCCCAGCAACTCTGCTATTTGCTCGTCTTTCAAGCCGAATTGGCGTAACTTACCAACCATTTCAATCTTGGCTTGATACTGGTCTCGCTGAAAGTCAGGAGTCGCAGGCCGGCTTTTATTAGGGGTAGGAGTGGGGCGATCGGAGCAAATATTGATGTAACCCATAATGTTGCTAATATTGTTATCGCCAAAACTAATATTGAGATTTCCTTTCCGTTCTAAAACCGATTTAAGATTGTGTTTATCAACGGGTTCATCAAACACATCTGATAACATTTGCAAAAGTTCGTAACCTCTATCCTTAACGTGACCTTCCGAAAGACGATAACTATCGGCAATCTCAGCATACTTTTGTCGATTCAGAGTTCCCTCGATAATTCCACGCTGTAAATCATTGAGGCGTTTACCTGTCTTATCGTAGACAACTTGATCTACAAATTCGAGTACCTCGCGAATATCCATTATCAAGGCTGTGAGAAACTTCGATTATTATATCCGACTTTAACCGCCTCGATCCGTCTTTTTCCGACTTATAACTCAAAGGTTAGAAAGATCCGTCTTTTCCCGCTTTTCAGCTTAGGGGCGATCGCTATAGTATGTGGAGGAGTGATAAAGATGAGCTTGACATAAAGCGGTAGCTGTAAGCAAAAGGCTATTCGAGAGAATTCTCAAAGCGCTGACGCTGATCGGTTCTAAGAAAAAAGCTGTAGGCTGAGCACTCAATACACTAGAAAAGCTCAAGGAACCAAGTGTTATGGCCAGACTTAAACTTCTGCGTGTGGCGACTTCCCTTTCTGCTGTCGTAATTCCGTTTTTGCCTTTGGGTTACAGCGGTGCGATCGCTCAAGAGTATCCGGGCTGTTTCTGGACAGATCCCAAAACGGGCAACCACATATCCCTTGAGCCACTATGTGAGAGAGGACGGATAGACGATGCTATAAAGGCAATAGAACGAAATCAAAACCCCTTGATTGCCACTGGTTTGAGGGTACAATCCACCGACAATCCATACCTGGTTAGGGTAACAGGTAAAATCACGAACCGCAGCAGTAGACCCATTAAGATTGGTATCCCGGATCTTCAGATCGGTAAAGGCAATACAATTCTCTACACGAAGCCGGTCATCATTAATCAAACTTTACAGCCGGGTCAATCAGTTGCTATCAACGAATCCATTGTTAAAAGTTCGTTAGGAGTAAGTTTTATGGGTGGACTGGAAGTTAAAATTGAGGATTGGGACTCTAGCGACTAAGGGGAATTAAAATCTATCCTCTTTATTTCATAAATCGCCCGAACCGAAAGGATAAAAAGCTTAAAAATGCGATCAATATACTTACATACACCCATCAATTTAATCATGAATTTTCTATACCAAGCTATCACCATCGTGGCAATTCCACTGACAATAGGTATAACCCCTAATGCTGCGTCTAGCCATGCTCCCATAGTTATTATATCTCAAGCGAGTTCCACAGACTTCTATACAAGGGGTGACGACTTTTTTAATAACAAAGACTATAAAGGAGCAATTGAAGCCTACACCCAAGCTATCAAAATCAATCCTAATTTTGCTGAAGCACACCAAAGCCGATGTTTGTCACGACTTCTGATCGGGGACTATCCTGCTGCACTTGGAGACTGCAATAATGCCATCCGCATTCGACCTAATTATGCTGATGCTTACCGCATTCGGGGTACTGTTCGTCTTAACTTAAAAGATATTAGAGCAACAGTTGCCGACTGGCAAACAGCAGCCAACCTTTATAATGCTCAAGGAGATAGAGAAAGCTTTGAGTACATGATGTCTCGCCTCAAAAATGTTCAGCAAGAACTTCAGCGGATACAGCAGCGATGACTGGGAATTTTAACCTTTGAAAAAAATATAACGAGCAACGTTACCTGTGGCCGCTAGCCAGTATTATTGATGCCCCACGCACAAAATTAGCGGGCGATCGTACTCAAGCGTTTTTTTGGGTATTGTGGGTGAGAGGCAATATTTATCATGGCAAAAACCCGGTTTCTACCTTGATTTGAGAGGACGGGCGATCGCACTCAAGAAACCGGGTTTTCGATCGCGATATAAAGGTGAGATAGTTTGTGGCAAATTTGGCAAGGAGCGATCTGTTTTTATGCCTTTACGCCACGGTGAGCGATCGGTTTTGTCCCCTGGTACGCCAGGGGTTGAAAACCCCTGTCTCATAGCGAAAGTCGGTTGAAACCGACTGGAAAAAAACATTAAAATGCTTGTAAAAAATGTATTTTTCAGTCCTCTTTTAGAGGACTTTCGCTATGAGACGGG
This sequence comes from Microcoleus sp. Z1_B2, assembly GCF_036700325.1. NCBI lineage: Bacteria > Bacillati > Cyanobacteriota > Cyanophyceae > Oscillatoriales > Microcoleaceae > Microcoleus > Microcoleus sp. Z1_B2. The sequence continues at coordinate 52,226 of NZ_JAUBOQ010000008.1, read as the reverse complement.
GGTTTTTAACCCCCGGCGGGCTTGTGGGTTGGCGTACAGATTTTGACTTGTTTTGACAAGAAGCGGTTTCAACCGCCGAATCTACACAGATTGAGCTACATGATGGCGGCTGGTCAATTTATCCAATTGATTCACCAACAAACTTAGGAACAATCCCACATCGGTAACAACTCCAATAGACTCGATCGAACCCCGATCGCTCAATTTCGTCACCACCGCCGGATTAATGTCCACACAGACCATCTTCACACCAGCCGGCGTCATATTTCCCACACCAATTGAGTGCAGCATAGACGACAGCATTAACACCATATCCGCACCGCGTAACAGCTCAGTATATTCTTCTTGAGCCTTAACTAAATCCATTTGCGTGTCGGGAAGTGGGCCGTCATCGCGGATCGAACCGGCAAGAGAAAAGGGTATATTGTTCTTGACGCACTCATACATCACACCGTTAGTAACCAAGCCTGCTTCAACAGCTTTTGCAATACTCCCGTAACGCCGCACACTGTTAATTATTTTCAAGTGGTGCCGATGTCCGCCGCGCACAGCAATACCGCGTTTCATGTCAACCCCTAAAGAGGTTCCCATATTCGATTGTTCCATGTCGTGAACTGCGATCGCATTTCCGCCCAACAACGCTTGTACGTAACCTTCGCGAATCAAATGTGCTAAATGTTCGCCACCGCCGGTGTGGATAACAACAGGCCCCGCCGTAACTACAACTTTGCCACCGCGATCGCGAATTTGGCGCAATTCCCACGCTACTTGTTCCACCACCAATTCTACGCGGCGCTCGCTAGAAACGCTGCCCGACATAAAGCTGAATTCTTGAGAATTGCGCTGTTCCCGCGATTCTGTTTTGCGGATGGTGCGGATGCCGACCACATCAACAACGACTTTTTCTCCTACTTTTAAGTCGCGCAATAATTTGCATTTAGCCACTGGGCCATCAGCGGTTTCAGTAATAGCAACAGCACCATCCATCCGCTGATTTTGCGCTTTCACCCACTGACCATTTACCCGCACTTCCGTGGGATAAATCGTACTAACATAAAAGTCGTCCGGGCCAACGCCATCTTGCACTACCGGTTCTAAAATAGCGTCGCAAATCTCTTGTGGTGGCGGCACTGCACCCAAGTCAATCAGCATTCCCATCATTTCTTCCATCACATCGTGGGAAGGAGCCGAAACTTTAACGTCGGCAGATGATGTACTTTGCCGCTGCTCTCCCAGATTGAAATTGAGCACTTGGAAACTGCCACCGAGATCGACAATTAAGTCCAAAGCACGGCTGATTAAACCCGCATCCAGCAAGTGACCTTCCATGCGAATTGTGCGGCTTTCTACCATCACATTTGCCGATCGATCTTCTTGCAACGGTTCCGTTACCCGTAGCGTCAAACACTTACAGGCGCCGCCAGCTTTCAGGAATTCGCTCATCGGCGTTTCAATTACTTGAAAACCGGCCTGAGTAATGCGCGTTTTCAAGGCTTCGCTAACCTTGTTCATTACCACAACTTTGTCAATATTGACGGCATTGCAGGCAAAATTTGCGGCATCGGCTTCTTCAATAGCAATGCGTTTTTCCGGCGCAACTCGCATTTCAATTAAGCGGTTGGAGTACGAGTCAAATGCTGCTGGATAGTAGAGCAAATAGCCGCCTGTCAGAGGACAAAAACAGGTGTCTAGGTGATAGAAACGTTCGTCAACTAAACGCAGCGAAAGCACTTCTATGTTGAGCCATTTTGCTAGTAACGGGTGCGAGTCGAGTTCGGAACGGAAGCCGTAGCCGGCCCACAACCAGCGTCCTTCGCGATCGAGTAAAGCATCGCCAGCGCCCTCAAACGGCAAGTCTTTCGGGAGTTCGTGCACGGTGAAACCTTTGCTTTCAAACCATGCTTTGAAATAGGGTTCTTCGCCTTGGCGTTCTTTGTGATAGAAACGGCTGAGGACGAAGGTATTGCCTAAAAGTAAGCCTGCGTTGGCGGTGAACACCATATCCGGCCAGCCTTTTTCGGGCGGTACGAGGTCTACCACGGCGTTGTCTTTGAGGACGTGGTAAAGTTTTTCCCACTGTTCGACGGCGCGATCGCGCGATGATTTGTGGACATTTCCCTCCATCCACGGATTAATCACGTAATCCACATCGTAGTGGTCGGGAGCACACATGAGGAAGCGAATTGAGTCAGTCATAATTCAGTTAAAATGTGGTAGACGCTACAGCAGACGTATGTTGACAGAGTTTGTATAATAGCAACTGTAATATTGACTACTAATTTTAGCAGCGCAACGTCTGGAGCCTCAAAAGGCTAACTCTTTATTATATCATGTTTAATATGAGATTACACTAAGGAATGAGAATTAAATAACTTCCACTCTTGAAAGTGGGATGGGCGTCCCGCCCGTCCTTTTTGGACGGGCGGGACGCCCATCCCACAATAACAATTAAAATTGTAAGTTATTTAATTCGCGATCCTAAATGACAGACCCTTCGCAGGAAATACGGGAGAAAATGTCAGGTTATCACGCACCCTAAAATAGGTTCTGATACACAATTAATATGATATCCGTTGCAATTGCCCCCCATCTGACCACGAATTTCAAAGGTGGTACCCGCCACGTGATTTATCCGTGGAATCAATCCAAAATCGAAAATCGAAAATCACTTATTGCCCCCGCATTGATCCCTGGGGTCAATCTAAAATCGAAAATCTAAAATCTAAAATCGATTGACGGTCGAGGGGGTTTACGCTCATCTGTGAGTAATATTATAGATGGTTGGTGAACCGGCCCCTACCAAGAATTATGGTTAATTTACCGCCCATGATTTAACAGCTTATCCTAACTTTTAACTTTTAACTTTTGCGAAATCGGCAGTTCGATCGCAAATTCTGTTCCTCGGCCAACTTCTGAATGACACTCCAACTTACCGCCGTGGGTGTCTTTAACTATTTGGTAACTAATCGATAACCCCAAACCAGTGCCGGTGCCCACAGGTTTGGTAGTAAAAAATGGGTCAAACATCCTTGACTGAACTTCGGGATGGATACCGGGCCCGCTGTCAGAAATCCGCACACACACTTGATTTTCGCTGCTGACTTCAGTAACAATGCGAATCTGGTTAACTTTGCAAGTACAGTTTGCTGATGACTCTTCCACAGCGTCGATCGCATTTACCAGCAAATTCATAAATACCTGGTTTAATTGAGCCGGATAACACTCGACTTTGGGCAGGTTTCCGTAATTTTTAATAACTTGAATCTCCCGATGTTTTGGCTGTGACTGGAATCGGTGCTGCAAAATCACCAAAGTGCTCTCTATCCCTTCATGAATGTCTATTACTTTGCGATCTGTTTCGTCGAGTCTCGAAAAGTTTCTCAAAGACAGCACTATCTGCTTAATTCGGTTAGCACCTTCTTGCATTGAAGCCATGATTTTTGGGAAATCCCCAGCAATAAAATCTACCTCGACTTCTGCCAATTCTTGGGCTATTTCAGGAACTGGTTCGGGATAGTATTGCTGGTAGAGATCGATCAATTTTACCAAATCGCGAGCGTACTGTGCGGCGGGAATAATGTTGCCGTAGATAAAACTGATGGGGTTATTAATTTCGTGGGCTACTCCCGCTACCATTTGCCCGATACTTGACATTTTTTCTGCTTGAATGAGCTGAGATTGAGCCTTTTTTAAGTCTGCCAGAGTTTTTTCTAACTGTTGCGCTTTTTCTCGTTCTCGCTGTTCGCTAAATTGCAACTCTACTTCGGCTTGTTTGCGATCGCTAATATCAATATGCGTACCCGTCATCCGCAAAGGATTTCCCGAAGCGTCGTGTTCCATCACCTTCGCTTGAGCTAAAATCCACTTCCACTCGCCGGATTTTGTCAGCATCCTAAATTCCACTTCGTAAGTAGGATTTTTGCCTTCCAGGTGAGCATTTAGCGCTGCTTTAGCCGGAGACAAATCCTCTGGATGTACCAGTTGCTCCCAGGATGCAAAACTATTTTCTACCTCCTCTACTTCATATCCCAGCATCATTTTCCACCGTGGATTAAAATAGACTTCTCCCGTGGCAAGATTCCAATCCCACAAGCCCATCGCACTGCCTTCAAATGCCAGATAAAAACGTTCTTCGCTAATTTGCAAAGCTGCTTCGGCTTGTTTGCGATCGCTAATATCCATCACTGTTCCCAACAGTTTTATTACTTCCCCGGTTTCGCTAAAAACAGCTTCTCCCCTTCCTTCCACGTATATAATTTGACGGCTAGGATGCAAAAATCGGAACTCTCTTTTGTAGGCAATGCCTTGTGAGATAGTTAGGCTGACTGTTTCTTGAAATAATTCTCTGTCGTCGGGATGACACATCTTTAAAAGTTTGGCAGATGTCGGTTCAGTTGCACTTGAGTCAAGACCAAAAATGCGGAATACTTCTTCTGACCAAGTAATTTTATTGGTGACTAAATCAAATTCCCAACTGCCGATGTGGGCAATTTTCTGGGCGGCTGCTAGACTAGCTTCGCTTTGTTGAAGTTTAAGTCGCTGTTGTTTATCTTGTTCCAGAAGTGTTGCTTGAGCGATCGCAATTCCCATCTGTGCCGCCACAGCGCTCAATAATGTGATCTCCTCCTGCGTCCAGTGGCGGGGGCGATCGTACTGATGCAAGCATATCATTCCGTTGGCTTTTCCCTGGTAGGAAGTGCGGATGGATATCATCGATTTTAAGCCTATTTGACAGCACAAATCTCGGGCGTTTTCTAGCAGCGGGTCGGAAAAAACATCGTCAGAAACTACAGCTTGATCTTGGGATAATAAAAACTGAACGTGAGGATTGCCCTGTACGGGGATTTCTAAATCTAAAAGCGATTTGGATGCGGATTTTTTGTACTCAGCGACATTATTAATTCTGGGAATAGGGTGTTCTGTGTAGGTATGAACCAAGCAGCAATCAGCATTAAAAATTCTACCTATTTGGGCAGTAGCTGTTTGAAAAACTTGATCTTGATTTAAACTGTATCGAATTTCAAGAGTAATTGTTTCTATTAAAAACCTTTGTTTGATTTGCCGTTCTAAAGCAGATAAAGCTGTTTTTAGTTCTAGTTCAGCTTGTTTGCGATCGCTAATTTCAGTAGCCGTCCCCAAAATTTTCCAAGGTTTGTCGTCTGCGGTTCTGGCAAACACGGTATCCACGCTAACAAACCACCGATATTCACCATTTTTGTGCTGAATTCGGTACTCACACTCAAAGCTTTCACCGTCTTTTGCTGCCTCAATCCTGCTGAGGTGTTCTGAGAATCCTGGCAAATCGTCAGGGTGTATTAAGTTAGGAAGAAATCCTCCTGCCATTTGCTGGATTTCTTCAAAAGAATAGCCAATATCGCTATATATTTCGCGGTTGATATACAAAGTTCGCTGTTCAATCAAATCGGAAACGTACAAAAGATTAGGATGTGTTTTAATTACTGCCGACAGCCAGCGTTGGCTGTCTCGGAGTTCTGCTTCGATCCGCTTGCGTTCTTCTATTTCTGCTTGCAGCCGTGCATTTTGTGCTAAAATTTGTTTATAAAGACGGCTCAGAAGCAGTTGATTTTCGATCCGGCTCACCACTTCTTCTGTTTGAAATGGTTTACTAATGTAGTCGGCTCCTCCCACCGAAAAAGCTTTGACTTTATCAAAAACTTCATTTAAAGAGCTAATAAAAATCACAGGAATATGTTTGGTTTGCGGACAAGCTTTTAACTTTTCGCAGACTTGATACCCATCCATACCGGGCATCATGATGTCCAGCAAAATCAAGTCTGGTGGACTCGACATAGCAAAGTTAAGAGCCAATTTGCCATCTCGTGTCGGTCGCACTTTATATCCCCGCTTAGACAAAAGCTGGGATAAAAGCCGCAAGCTTTCTGGATGGTCGTCCACCATTAAAATATTTTCTTGTAAGACAGTGTTTTCAAGTCTAACTGTTTCTAGTCTTGGATTTTTATCGTCAGTTGTATTCACAGCAAACCCTCAAACTATTCAAGTTGTATATGTGGGAATATTTTTAAAGTCATTAACCGCTTGTAGCTAACACTCTCAGATAAACCAGCACAACTATTGGCTCTCTAGCACACTCTTAAATTATCTCTCATTATATCAAAAGTAACGATCTTTTGAAAATATTGGTAGCTCAAATTATCGGACTCTGGTGAGAAACCAGCCTAGATTCCTCTAATCACAGGCTAACCAAGCAATTTTGATTAAATAAAGGTAAAATTTTTATTCTTAGACTTTATACGACCATGCTTGCAGCCATTGATCGGGTGCTTTGTGTTGAGATTTTTCATTAGATATCCTCAGTAAAAAGGTTAATTTAAACAAGCCGGAACATTGGTGTCAACTTAAGACTAAAAATTATTTTTTTCTGGTTGGTATCCAAGTTGTGAGTTCCCTAAATTTCCCTTATTAAGCAGCCCTAGGGCAGTGTAGGCATAATTGTCAAACAGTTGTTACCGTTACTAATTATGAGCTTAAGTTGACACCAATGGGCCCTAAAAAACTCCTACAATATCTTATATCTTATTTGCGGGATGGGGCTGATTTATGGTATCTTTGTCTCGGCTTGCAATTCTCCGCAAGCGGCGTAAACGGCTTTCACGTTATACCAATTCAGAAAAATCCGAGCAATTTCTAAAGCTAGCTGGGGCTTGCCTTGGTCAATCAACCACTGTAAAAAAGGAGTCATCGTTCGCTCGTTCAGCATCCCACCTAATGATAAAATTCCCCACAAAATTTGGTGCAAAAAAGTCATTTGAATCATCATCCGTACTTCCCAACTTGGGTGTTTTTGATAAAACAAAACTCCCATTCTCCCGCGCTCAATTTCTCGGTTAATCATGCCTGGAATTTGCTCCAAACTAAAAGCTGGATGCCAGTGATAACCGACCGCAGCGGGACATTTAATGAGTTTTAAACCTAATTTTTTTAACCTAACTCCCAACTCTAAATCTTCCCATCCGTACAGTTGAAAGCGAGTGTCAAAAAGTCCAGCGGCCAGCAGCCAGTGGCGGGCGATCGCCACATTTCCCGTAGCAAAATAAGCCGCCGAAAAATCGGTGATTTTGTAAGGTTCTGAGGTAGGATTGTCGAAATTGCAAGTATTAATCACGCTGCCGTAAGTAAAAACAGCATCAGTATCTTTGTAACCCTGTAGTAAAGCATCGGCGTGTGCTTGCAAAAAATGCTCTGTTACCACCAAATCGCTGTCAATAAAAATAATCGTATCGCCATTAGCATCTTCAACGCCCAAATTCCGGGCAGCGGCCGGGCCCTGGTGAGATTGACAGATCGATCGCACATGAGGCAACAAGTCAGCATTTGCGGCCAACCACTCCAGCGTCCCGTCCGTCGATCCGTCGTCCACGACAATTACTTCATAGTCTCTGACAATCTCACCGAACTGCTGATTTTCCAAAGCCAGTAGACATTTTGCCAAAATCGGTTTACGATTATACGTCGGAATTACAACACTAAAAAACACGGTTTTTCCCCATCGCCACAGTTACCGTATCCCACGGTAGCAGATTTTCCGCAGCAACTCCTCCGGTAAATAGCCAAGTTTATCAAAAAAAGAATATATAAATCTGTACTATTTCTGACAAGAATCGATCTCAATTAGGTGCATAATGAAAAGTCGGTTAAATATCACATCTTGCACCATTCTCCAGAACAGGCAAGATGCCTGTTCCACAAAAATGATATTTTTTTGTGGGGTGGGCATCTTGCCCGCCCTTAAAAGCTTAGTGACAAGGGTGCAAGATGTCAGTTAAATTCAGGATGTAAAGAGCAATGAGTCGCGCTAAAAAAGTTGTCCTAGCATATTCCGGCGGAGTCGATACCTCCGTCTGTATTCCTTACCTCAAAAACGAGTGGGGTGTTGAAGAAGTAATTACTCTGGCCGCGGATTTGGGACAGGGAGACGAATTAGAACCGATCCGCAAAAAAGCTTTAGCATCCGGTGCTTCGGAATCTTTAGTTATTGATGCTACGGAAGAATTTGTCAAAGACTATGCGTTTCCAGCGATTCAAGCTAACGCACTTTACGAAAACCGTTATCCCCTTTCGACTGCCCTCGCTCGCCCGCTGATTGCTAAATTGTTAGTAGAAGCTGCGGAAAAATACGGTGCAGATGCGATCGCCCACGGTTGCACAGGTAAAGGAAACGATCAGGTGCGGTTCGATGTGTCGATCGGCGCGCTCAACCCCAAGATTAAAATCTTAGCACCAGCGCGGGAGTGGAAAATGAGCCGCGAAGAAACGATCGCATACGGCGAGAAATGCGGTATTCCGTCGCCCGTGAAAAAGTCTTCGCCTTACAGTATCGATCGCAACTTATTGGGAATGGCAATTGAAGCCGGAATCCTCGAAGATCCTTGGGCGGAACCGCCGGAAGAGGTGTATTTGATGACAAAGGCGATCGAACAAACTCCCGACACACCCGAATACCTAGAAATCGGTTTCGATTGCGGAAATCCTGTCAGTTTAAACGGCACAAATTTATCACCAGTCGCCTTAATTACCCAACTCAACGAAATAGTTGGAAACCACGGAGTCGGCCGGATTGACATGATTGAAAACCGCCTCGTCGGGATTAAATCGCGGGAAATTTACGAAACACCAGCGATTTTAGTTTTGATGCACGCGCACCGAGACTTAGAAAGTTTGACGCTGACAGCAGATGTAACGCGGTACAAGCGAGGCATCGAAGAAACCTACAGCCAAATGATTTACAACGGTCTTTGGTACAATCCTTTGAAAACAGCTTTAGACGCATTTATTCAGGACACGCAAAAGCGAGTAACTGGAACCGTGCGGCTCAAACTGTTCAAAGGAAATGCGACTATTGTCGGCCGCAAATCTGACAATTCTCTGTACAGTTTCGACTTAGCAACCTACGGCGCAGAGGACGAATTCGATCACAAAGCTGCCGAAGGATTTGTCTATGTTTGGGGACTACCAACCCGCATTTGGTCGGAAAAAAATAGAGGTTACAAATAGGAGGCAATTAGGGTTAAAAACCTGATGTTCAGCCGCCAAATCGAATTCGGATTAACAATTCGATGTTAACCCACCGAATCGAATTGGCGGCTACACAAACAAAGTCCGCCTTCGCGGAATTAGAGTAGGGTGTGCACGTCGCACCTTATCTGTCGCAATCGCCCAACCTGTGCCAGTTGCGTAAGTCTTGTTATTATTAAAATCTGTATATGATTATTAAACTCGGTAAATAACCTGAAAAGTTTTAGTCTCATCACTCACATCGGGGTATTATACTGAAAAAGTCAGTCTAATTAATAGTTAGACCTCAGCATATTTGAAGCATAATATTTGAAGCATAAGATCAGGAGAAAATTGGCTATGTCTGAAGTATGTTTTAATGTGAGCGGTCATAAAATACAATTAATTCTAAGCCTGTCGGGTAAACAAAGTATTGTTCATGATAACAAAACGATTTCCGAAAAAGGCAGCTCTCTCGCTCCGACCTCTAACCACTATTTTAAAGTCAGTGAAGATGGAAAGATGTCAAGCTATGAAGTGGTTTTCAAAGCCAACTTTTCGGGTGTAATAGAATATAGTGTTAAACGAAATAATGTGCTGGTTAAAAAGGGTATATTAAGTGCATTCACACCCGGACTAATGAGGATATCCTTTTTTTACATTGGTCTGGCTCTGTTCTTAAATACAATATCTTTAATTTTTATTCCACAATTTAGAGAAGTTTTCCTTCAGTCGCTTTTCAATTATATTGATGTCGGAATAAAATTGCTGTTTTCTATTGCTTTTTTGGGATTTGGAATCTCCTTAAAGAGAGTTCTTTTAAGAAACTTGCGCTTTGTGACCACAGTGCTCTGGATTCATATAGGTCTAATGATTTTCGGCTCCTTATCACTTATTTTCCGCTACCTACAAGAAGGAATTATTTTGAGTAACATTTGGGTTATTGCTATGAGGCTTGGATTTATCTGGCTGTTTTGGTTTCTTTTGAACAATTGTGAGGCGCTAGCTCAAGAATTTAAGTCCCAATCTTCCTAATGTGAGAGTTATCCGGCGATCGTCAAAGCAGGGGGTAAAGTACGCAGGGCCACCCTTGTCAAAGTCCGAGCGAGCGATTTGCGTCATCAAAGGCGATAGTAATAATTGGTAATTGGTAATTGGTTGTTATCTTAATAATTTGTTAAATTGTCTTCAGACAAATTTAGCTTTGAGGCAGGGGTTGAAACCCCTGCCGGATTGCGGCAGGGCTGCGCCAGGATTGCTGGGTCAACGTAAAACAGCCGATCGCTAAGATTTCTGTTTTTCCACACTTCCCAAATCCAACTTAGCCCGCAACTCCTCCTTAATCCGATTTAAAATAGAATCCTCATCCAAAGAAGACAAAATCTTGCTCACCACAGCCTTTGGCCCATCATCTCCCCAAGAAGCACCATTAGCCAAATAAGCCTTAGTAACTTGACCGATACCATAGGAAGAAACCCCCGCGATCGCAGCTTGCGTCACCGCCACAGACAAATAAGGCCCTAAAGCCAAACCCCCCGTCGCCGGCGTCGCCAAACCCAACAATCCTTTCAAAGAACTTAAACCAAAATTAGCCAACAATTCACCCGCCGTAATTCCCCCCATACTAATCGCAATCTTTTGCAGCAATTCCACCGCGCCCGCTTCCGTCATCGCAATGCCGTAAACTTTAGATAAAGTTAATATCATCACCACATCAATTACCGCACCGCTAAGAATATCAACTACAGTAATTGGATTAAGTGCGATCGCCACCGATTTCGTCATTACGCCGTTCCAGATAATTCGATTAGCTGCGTCATCTCGAATCTCCATTTTTCGCTGCACCAAATGCTCGTTAATATCCCCCGCACAGAGCATCGTATTCAGCGCGACCAAAGATTTGCCTTCCCGGTCTAAAACCTCCAAAATCTTTAATTTTAAATCTTGCACTTGTGGCAAACTGCGAGTCATTTGCACCCCCATACTTCCGTCGGGACGGCGCACCGCCCTCGCCGTCAAAGGCGAAGCCGCCGCCATCACAATTTCATCGGGAGACAACAATTCTTTCACGCGATCGTCTCGAATTTTATGATAAATTGCCAGCCTGTCTGCATCAGGATATTGGTCAATTTTATTAAACACTAATAACATCGGTTTTCCGGCTTCCCGCAACTGCGAAAGTGCTGCGTATTCCACCTTCGTAATGTCGCCAGCAACTACAAACAAAATCAAATCTGCTTGTTGAGCAACGCGGCGCGCTAAAAGTTCGCGAGTTTCGCCGTCAACTTCATCTATTCCCGGAGTATCGATTAATTCCACTTGCGACAAACGGTAAATAACTGGCGAAAGTCTATCGGGCAACTTCTCATCAATTCCCTCTCCGACATCCCACTGCCCGATAGTCGTCGTGCGAGTCACCCCGTGAGTCGGGCCAGTTTCAAACACATTTTGACCTAGCAGCGCGTTCAAAACCGAAGATTTTCCCCTTCCCACCATCCCAAACACAGCTATTTGCACGCAAGCGCGCTCTAGCTTGTCGAGCATTTTCTCCAACCCGCCAATTTCCGGTTCCAGTCCAGTTCGCTCTTGAACTGTCAAGTCGAGATTTTCTACTATATCTCGCAGAGCATCTTTAGCGTGGCGCAGGTTGAGTTCTGCCTGAATGTCTGCGAAGCTTAAAATTGTGTCATCTAATTCTCGATCGACATTTGAAAAATCCGAGGCTTCAGTCATTGTTCCCTTATTTTATAGTTCTGTTTTGTTTAAAGTTTCAGCGAATACAATGCTATTCTAGCTTTCTCTGTCTGCTTTGTACATTCTCTCGGATTTATCCAACTCTAACTCTCGGATTTACCAAATTCTAACTCTCGGATTTACTCAAGCCTGACTCAGCCAAAAGTTCTCGCATTCACCCGCAAGCCCGCCGGGGATTTAAATCCCCGTCTTATAGCAAAAGTCGGTTAAAACCGACTGCCAACCTAAATTAGATTGTGATAAATTTCAGTCCTCTTTGAGAGGACTTTCGCTATGAGACAGGGGTTTTTAACCCCTGTCGGACAGTGCGACAGACCACTAAGCCGATTTACCCAATTTCAACTCATTTACAACAATGATTAACCGCCTCCAAATAATAGCCAGTTATCCCTTTCCTTTACGTGTGATAATTTTCCTATTAATCTTGCTAGCAATTTGGCTGCCCCTAGCAGCACCAATTTACTTGTTAGTTAAAGATAGCAACCTTGCAACTATTCTCACTATGGCGCTGTTGTTTACAGAGTTTCTATTTTTGGTGCGGATCTGGGGAAAAAAGGTTTACGGACAAACCCAATTACTCAAAAGTTACGGTTTAATCAATACGCGAAAAAACGGTTTTGAGCTTTTAATCGGATTGGCGATCGGGCTTTTGCTCACTTTTAGCTTATTTGCGGTGCAAGGACTGTTCGGCTTAGTCGCGTGGCAAAATTCTGATAATTTGCCGAGAATCATCGCAGAAGGGCTGTTAAGCGCCCTTGGAGTCGGTTTTGCGGAGGAGTTGGTATTCCGAGGTTGGTTGCTGGACGAGTTGCAGCGGGATTACAATTATAGAATATCTCTGTGGGTGAATAGCCTGGTGTTTGCCCTATCTCATTTTATCAAACCTGTGGCGGCCATGCTGCAGAGTTGGCCGCAGTTTCCGGGGTTGTTGTTGCTGGGTTTGATTCTGGTTTGGGGAAAACGATCGCGCCAAAATCGCCTCGGTTTGTCGATCGGGCTTCATGCAGGTTTAGTCTGGGGATATTACATTATTAACATCGGGCAGTTAGTGCGATATTCGGCCTCTGTTCCCGATTGGGTAACAGGAGTTAACGGCAATCCGCTAGCTGGGGCGATCGGGCTGTTGTTTTTGAGTGTCTTGGCTGTGGGAATGCGAAAAATGTCCCAACAATCCAAGGGTTTCGAGTAAGGACGAATAGTCCTTATTTCAGACTGCTTTGAGGACTAAACTCCTCACTACCAAACAACTTATTACGAAATTGATAAACTTATGAAACTCAGCATCTTTGCCATTGCCACACTGTTAACTTATCCAGGTTTATTTGCTCCCGCACAGGCGCAAAATCCAGCACAAATAAAGCAAAATAATTCTTTAGTTCAAGTGCAGCAAACGCCAGAACAAATTATCAATGCTTGCGTGCAGAATCAGGCTGAAACTCTGCCCAATCCTTTTACCGATGTACCTTCCAATCACTGGGCTTACAAAGCTGTTTTGACAATGTATTATTGCGGGGCTTACCGAGAAGGGATGAACCCTGCTTTAATTAAAGAATCACTGGAATCTGGAGATACTACTAGAGAAAGTTTGCCTTCCCGATCGCCCTTTCCCAATTTCCCATTACAGCCTTTTCCCGTAATTAATTAAAGAATTACTGGAAGCGGGATATCCTACTACAGGAAGCTTTTATTCCCGATTACCTTTTCCGCATTTCCCATTACCAAGATTTTAAAACTCAGCCCGAACCGTAAACGAATAATCCCCGCCCGGTTCAAGCTGATAATCCCATTTTTCTAGAAAACGGTGCAGCGGTTCCTGAATCAATGCCCTACCCTGAGAAGGCTCAAGAATCAGTGTTTTTTCTGACGTGAAACGCCACTGAAACTGCCACTCAAAATTGCCGGCAGTGACTTCACCCTCAATCGTGCCTTTTTGCCAAGATTGGCCAGTAACCCGGACATATGCAGTTGTTTCAGGCAAACGTCTCGAACTCACCTTTTTGTTTCCGCGTTTGTTTCTGCAATTGTGCGACTATTGTAAAGGCTCATGGCTTTTTCTACTCCTTGGTGCAGACTTAGTTCCACAGCTTCTACAACCAGTTTAAGCACTTTCTCTACTAACTGACTTTCCTCTGAGGAAAATTTTCCTAACACGAAGGAAATCGTATCTTTCTCATTTTTAGCAGCATCGTTTTGAGGTTTGCCGATGCCAATCCGCAAGCGAGGAAATTTGTCTGTGCCCAAATGAGAAATTGTCGATTTCATGCCGTTGTGTCCGCCGGCCGAACCGGCAAGACGCATTCTCAATTTCCCGATCGGCAAATCCATATCATCGTATACTATTAATACCGACTCCGCAGGTATCTTGTACCAATCCGTCGCCGCCCGAATCGCTTGACCCGACAGATTCATGTAAGTTAGAGGTTTCAGCAAGCGGATTTTCTGTCCCCGCGGCCGGTTTCCCTCGCCAAATATGCCTTGAAATTTGCGATTTTCCGACAGAGAAATCTGCCAAGATTTAGCCAAGGCATCAACAGCATTAAAGCCGATGTTGTGTCGGGTGCGATCGTATTTAGGTTCGGGATTGCCCAACCCAACAATTAGCTGGGGAATCACTAACTCCGCTGGTGTTTCCGACTTCTGAGTGTTGTTCATTTAACTCTCTGTGCTATCTTCCTTGGGAGTAGCCGCCGTGAGTTTTTCAGTTGCCGGTTTGCTGCTAGTTGCTACTGCTTCTTCTAACTGCTTAGCTTCCCGCGTGAATTCCGACTCAAAATCCCGCGAAGCGTCTTGAAAGCCCCGAATTGCTTTCCCCATACTCCGACCGATTTCAGGTAATTTTTTCGGGCCAAATACCAATAGGGCGATCGTAAAAATAACGGCCATTTCGGGCAAACCAATGCCAAAAATATTCATGGTTTTTCTCCAGCAATTTGTTTAGTTACTTTTTGTTTATTTATGGCAAAAGTAATCGGAAAGGGTAAGGAAAAACGGGAAAACTTAGCTTTTGCCCTTTCTCCTCAACCCTCAGCTTTTACTTTTAGCCTTACTGTTTTGCGATCTAGTTTTAGCGGCCGAGACTCGACCAATCCATATCCACACTCTCCAGAATCAGAGAAGAGTTGTAGATTTGCAAAATAATCAACAAGAACACGAAAAACAGTCCAATGAACACGCTCATCAATAGCGTGGTTCCCCAGCCGGGGGCTACCTTGCCGTATTCCGAGTTAAGGGGTTTGAGTATATCTCCTAACCAAGTCCGTTGTGCCATAAGTCACCTGAAATGAATCTCTACAGAAAAGTTTGACATATTTCTACCGCTAATTGCGATCGCAATTTCTCAGAAATGCCACCGGGGGACTCGCAAAACGGGGAGTGGGGGCTGGCTGCCATACCGTACAGCGCCTAAAATCACGAGACTTTCAGACGGATTGTTATTTTTTGTAATATTATAGAGTGGAGCACTCATAATCGATCAAAAATATGGAACCTGCAGCAGTTCTTGGCATTTCACTGGGCGTGTGTCTGGTGGCTATCACCGGTTTCTCGATCTACACGGCTTTCGGCCCTCCCGCTAAGGAATTGAGAGATCCTTTTGAAGAACACGAAGACTAAAGAAGAAGGAAGGCACAACACGGATTCGGACACGGATACACGGATGAATTTAAGTGTGTTTCCAGATATCTCCTATTCTCGGTCTCTCCCTCTCTCCCTGGTAGATATTCTTCTAGGGGCGGGAAGGGAGTGATGCTGTGAGGCGATCGCCTGTCGTCGTCTACTCGTCAATGGTATATTTTTCATAAATACAGTAAATCTCTATTCCATTTAAGCTAAAAATTATTAGGTTTCAGGGCAAAGCATAATGGGCAATACCTTTGGGCATTTATTTCGGATATCGACATTTGGGGAATCTCACGGCGGCGGTGTGGGAGTAGTAATTGACGGGTGCCCGCCCCTGGTGTCGATCGACGCATCGTTCATTCAAGCCGAACTCGATCGCCGCCGCCCTGGTCAAAGCAAAATTACTACGCCCCGCAAAGAAGCAGATACCTGCGAAATTCTGTCGGGGGTGTTTGAAGGCAAAACTTTGGGAACGCCGATCGCAATTTTAGTCCGCAATCAAGACACTCGCCCCCAAGATTACGGCGAAATGGCGACAACTTACCGCCCTTCTCACGCTGATGCTACCTACGATGCTAAGTACGGAATTCGTAACTGGCAAGGCGGAGGTCGCAGTTCGGCGAGAGAGACAATAGGTAGAGTAGCAGCAGGGGCGATCGCCAAAAAAATTCTCCAACAAGCAGCAGGAGTAGAAATAGTCGGCTACGTCAAACGCATCAAAGACTTAGAATGTGTCGCCGACCCGGACACTGTTACCTTAGAACAAGTAGAAAGCAACATCGTTCGCTGTCCCGATGCCGAATGTGCCGAAAGAATGATTGAACTGATCGAAAAAGTTCGCGACAGCGGAGATTCGATCGGCGGTGTAGTCGAATGCGTCGCCCGCAATGTACCAAAAGGGCTGGGAATGCCCGTATTCGATAAACTCGAAGCCGACTTGGCCAAAGCCATCATGTCCTTGCCCGCCAGCAAAGGCTTTGAAATAGGTTCCGGGTTTGCCGGGACTCTGCTCAAGGGCAGCGAACATAATGATGAATACTATACTGATGATAAGGGTGTAATTCGTACAGTGACGAATCGCTCTGGCGGAATTCAGGGTGGCATTGCTAACGGCGAAAATATAATTTTGCGGGCGGCATTCAAGCCGACTGCGACAATTCGCCAGCAGCAGCGCACCGTTACCCGAGAAGGCGAAGAAACGCTGCTGGCTGCCAAGGGACGGCATGACCCTTGTGTTTTGCCAAGAGCTGTGCCAATGGTGGAAGCAATGGTAGCTTTAGTGTTGTGCGACCATCTGCTGCGCCATCACGGACAATGTGGAACCTTAAAGCCTGAATTTTAAAATGGAAATCAGCTTGTCCTCAGTAGCGGCAAATCCCCTTGATTGCCCTCAACCCTCCGAATCAATAAAAGGTATAGATGATTTTGTAGTACAGTTTTGGGGCGTGCGGGGCAGTGTTCCGACACCCGGACAGGAAACTGTTCGCTACGGCGGCAATACTTCTTGTTTGGAAATGCGAGTCGCTGGCAAACGCTTGATTTTTGACGGCGGAACAGGCTTGCGGATGCTGGGAGACCAGTTGGTGCAAGAAATGCCTGTGCAAGCTTATATGTTTTTTACTCACTATCACTGGGATCACATTCAAGGTTTCCCGCTGTTCGCCCCAGCTTTCATCCGCGGCAATAGCTTTGATATTTACGGCGCGACTCCGCCGGATGGAGATTGCATGAAAAGGCACTTCGTTGAACGGGTGCTCCACTCGAATTCGCCGGTGCCGCTGATGGGTTTGCAGGCAGATTTGAATTTCTACGAACTCAATCACAACCAGACGATGATGCTGGACGATATTGAGATTAGGACGGGTTCTCTGAATCACCCGAATACTGCTATGGGATATCGGGTGACTTGGCAGGGACGATCTGTGGTTTATTGTTCGGATACTGAGCATTTTCCCGATCGACTAGATGAGAATGTCTACAATTTAGCCCTCGACGCTGATGTGCTGATTTACGATGCGATGTAC
Source organism: Microcoleus sp. Z1_B2 (assembly GCF_036700325.1). Classification (NCBI taxonomy): domain Bacteria; kingdom Bacillati; phylum Cyanobacteriota; class Cyanophyceae; order Oscillatoriales; family Microcoleaceae; genus Microcoleus; species Microcoleus sp. Z1_B2. Next base: position 34,797 of record NZ_JAUBOQ010000008.1, on the reverse strand, counting down.
ACAGACGAGGAATATCACAACCCCAAGTCTCCGAAGGTGGGTTGGGGACACTCGACTTGGCAGGAAGCGGTGAGAATGGCTAAGGAGGCGCGGGTGAAACGAGTGGTGATTTTTCACCACGATCCGGCTCACACAGACGATTTTCTCGATCGCATCGCCGAAGATGTGCAAATTGCTTTTCCGAAGGCTGTCATGGCCCGCGAGGGTCTGATTTTGCCGATCGGCTTCTGAAAAGTCGCCCTTGCCAGAGCGATCGAACCATCAACCGATCGAACCATAATTGTTATGTGAATATGTGGATCTGGGGCGAAACCAGCTCCACAATTTTTTTGAATACGCAGCAAACTCTTAAGTGCATGGTATAATTCTTGCTTGTTAAGTTTTTAGGCAGATTATTTAAGGTTTTTTTTATTCTTCAACCGCGTCCGCAAGACGCCAAGACGTAAGATAATTGGAGGATTGCCAAGGGTGAAAAGGAGACAGTTTTGAATGTCAACAAACACGGGGAGGCGAGGCTCTCGCACGCCTGAGTGCTAGTCTGAGGCCAGTAGACTTCCAGAAGCCTTGTTACAGATTAATTATTAAGGACAAAAACTGAAGTTATAGCTCGGATCAAATAAAAGCGCGATCGGTTTTTTGGGCTCATGAATATTGACAACTCTCAAAAGCTAATAGCTTTTAGGTACAAACTGAGAAAATTTTCAGCAGTCAATTTGACTAACCAGAAAGAAACGATCGCTCTGGCGTTTGGCAGTAGCTGCGGCAAGCGAATGTTATGACTTGACTATCAAAATGGGAAATTTACGTTTTAGATCTTCAGCACATCAATACAGATGGATTGCCCTAGGCAGTTTTGCTGTAATTATGGGTATTTCAGGCGCCCTGGCCTACCGCCTCGCCCCGCCCCCCGGATTCATGGCTCAAGGCACTCTCAGTTCTAATAATCCGCCAGTCAAATTTTCGACCACGGGCACGACAATTCTCAAGCAGGGAGAGCAACTCACCCCGGAGGTTCTCCTAGCAGATAATGTTGTCAAAGCAGTGGCAGATGCAGTTAAGCTGTCGCCCCAGCAAGTTCGACAAAATGCTATTGTCAAAATTTCTAAGCCGGAACAACCCCTAGAAATTGTGGTTGGGTATCGCTCGCTAGATCAGGAGCAAGCAATCAAAACGGCGGATATGTTGATGAAGGGCATGGTTGAAAAAAGCCGCCTGATTAACAGATATCGGTGGCAATCAGTCAATCAGTCACTCAACCAACGCTTGGCACAAGTCACTCAAGACCTGAAACAAGCTCAGCAAAAACTCGACCAATACGAAAGAGAGCGCGCTCGTCTGTTGCAGCAAATGAAGCTTCAGCAAGACTTTTACAACAAAACTCAGCTTGCAATGGCGGATACGCAAGCGTCGGAAAAAGAAATGGTTAGCAGTTTGGCCGCCGCTACAGTGCCGCAAATTGTGGCGACGCCTACGAGCGATCCGACAGTGCCTCTGATTTTGGGAATTGGCTTGCTGCTAGCAATTTTGGTCAGCCGCGGTTTGATTCCTTCTGTGGCGGATTGGAGGTACAAAGCAGCTTTTCAGCGAGAAGAGAGCGAAAGGCTCCAAAGTGCTTTGTACCGATTGATCAAAGAAGGCCGGGGCGAAATCACTCTGGTGCGGTTTGCGATGGAAACGCGGCTGTCGCCGGATGTCGCTCAGCGTTTTTTGAACCAACAAGCTGAAGTTTTTAATGCCAATTGCGAAATTAAAGACGACGGCAGCATCTTGTATCACTTCCACATTTAAAGGGCTGGGGGCGATCGCGCTTCCCAGAAAAATTTAGCCGATCGAGTCATCACTGCTCGATCGGCTTGTTTTTTTCTTAATCTGATATCTTGCACCATTGTCAGCAACAGGCTTTTCGGCCTGTTCCACAAAATATAAATTTTCTTGTGGAACAGGCCGAAAAGCCTGTTCATAAAAGACTAATGGAGAATGGTGCAACATCTCAGTTAATAGGACTTATATCAGGTTCGGTCGATCGACTATCCCCCTCTAGGTAGGCGCGGGTTTACCGGATCTATAACTTATACTACTACTACAGATTTTGGTGAACCCGCCGACGCGAGCTGGCGTTGCGGTGATTTTACGTGACATAATATTAGGCTCAACCCGGTTTCTTAGGTTGTAGGATGCCCCGGAGCTAAAAATTGCTCGATCGACAGAGGTGTTGAATAACGTAGAACACCCGAAGATTGTGCCAGTGCGTCCCAGACTGGCTAAAAAATATTTTTTTTGTGTTCCGCTTGCTTTTTTCTTAAATATATGTACACTTATAAAAAATAAGTAAATCTACGGTTGCTTTTTACCGGACTTACCGGATTAAGGGTACTTTATCCTTAAATATTTCTTAAGGTAGAGCTCAACTCAGTAGAAATGCTGTAGTATAGAACAATAAGCGATTCAGGGATGTTATGTAGTTTCACATCAGAAACTCGATCGGGCAAAAGCCTAGAATCAAACTCCCCGACTGAAAGGGTACATTTTCATATTGAACTTTTGTAATCACCTAGAGGCTAAATCATGATTTTTGGAATAATTGGTTCAACTTTCCTAGCTTACTTTTTGCTAATGTCGGTAGCTAATTACGGCGACACTGGAATGTAGATTAGTTAAGGCACTTATGCACGGAGACATAAGGCAGCAAGCAAAAAAAGCTGTTTGACAACTTCTTGACAAGTTCGATTAAGTCTCAGCTTCAGCCAACTCTGTCGTGTCACAGTAGTGTCCGATCAAACAAAAAAATGGATGAAGGAGTCGTTAAGTACCGTTGTGATTGGGAAGAGGCAGGCCCTGTAGCTGCCACCAACATAACAGATTTGATGGACTGGCGCGATCGGCTCCACTCTTGGGGATTAATTGGCGTCTACGAAAATGGCATAGGGTTTGGCAACGTCAGTGTCAGACTCGGTAATTCTTGCCAATTCGTGATTTCGGGAACCCAGACTGCACACTTGAGGAATCTGGGGCCAGAATCATACTGTACTGTTACCGAATTTAACTTAGAACAAAATTACCTTGGCTGCCGGGGGCCCGTACAAGCTTCGTCGGAGTCCCTAACTCACGCGGCCCTGTACCTTCAGAGAGAGGAGGTGGGCGGGATAATTCATGTCCACAATCCTAAGCTATGGCAGCAACTGCTGTTTAAGATTCCTACTACTAGAAAAGAAATACCTTACGGCACTCCCCAGATGGCCTTAGAAATGTTTAGACTTTTTGAGGAGGAGAATTTGGCCGATCGCAAAATTCTGGCGATGGCCGGTCACGAGGACGGCATTATCTGTTTTGGCGGCACCGTGGACGAAGCTGGCAAAGTGCTTTCGGCTGCGATTAATGAGATTGGAGTTGAGCGTTGATCTCTCGAACGGTTGATCCATCGCCTCGGTTGTGGTAAAGATCGAGCATCAAACTCTCGCAACCAGCTCAAAAATTGCCAAGTGCCTCTTGCCTCTGTGGTAATGGAAAGATATTCTAAATAGCAGATATATACTAGATTTAATCGTAAAAGCTGAGAGTCATTGTCAGTAACCCAGCCCTAAAGGGACTGAGCTTGGTCGCGACTGATTGAGCAAGCTGTACTGACCAGCCTAAGACTTTAGAGGTCTACGTTATTTGGGTCACGACACCGGAGAATGCGACGCTAGTTTTCCGCTCTGTCGCTTGTAGTTAAACAGCCTTAAGGTCACTGAGGCAGTGCTGCAAGCTTAACAAGCTCTTATAACATTGGCGAAGCGAACATTACCCCGAAAGGGAGCCGGAGATAACCATATCTCCACAGAGGGGTAATTATACCCCTCTACCCCTCGCCGGAGGGGAAAGCGGATTCAAGGCTGTGGTCACGCTCGCCCTTCGGCTTCGCTCAGGATAAACTCCGTCGAATGTATTGAAACCGCCCGTGTCGTTTACCTCTCAGGGCTAAAGCCTCTGAGTTTCCCACTTACCGAGCATTCTTATGAATCAAACTAAACTTGTAAGCTCAAAAGAACTGCAATCAGAGGTATCTCGTCTCACCGAAGAGCTGCAAATGCGCGACCAATTGGTGCAGCAGTTGTCTCAAGAACTTTTCCGGCTGGTGAAGGGCAATTCTAATTTTGTGCCGGCGCCGGAAGTTTCCGATCGCCACCAAGCTCAAATGCAGGCAATGCGGGAACAACTCCAAGCTGTTGAAGAACAGGTGGGTTTTTATCAGGAACAAATCGCCGAACGGGATGCTGAGGTTTACCAACTGCGGCAGTCGGTGCAAGAATTGACGGATCGCTCTCGGATGCTAGAACAGGTAGTGCAGGAATTGCCGGGGGTTTACCGCCAGAAGTTTGCCGAGCGGCTCGATCCGATTAAGGAAAAGTTGGATCAATTGCAAAAGGAAAACCGTCAGTTGCACACTGAGTTGCAAAGCGTAACTTACCGTCTCGCGGTGCGGAGCCGCAAGGCTAAGGGCCTGGATCTGCCGAGCGTCGATGAAACGGACGATCGGGGAATTCAAATGCCGAGCTTTGGCAATGTCTAAGGTTTTGATTGTGGCGGGTGGTGAGAAAGATTCGGCCGCAAGTCTCTCCGCGGCGATCGCTCAATCTGATCCTTTAACTGAAGTCAATATCTGTGGGGTTTCTGAACTCGATTCTGGCGAGATCGCTCCGGGTGGGGCGATCGTTTGTCCTTTGACGCTGGATGTGCCAGAAAATCTGGTTTTTCCTGCTCAAGATGTGTTTCGATTTTGTGGCAATGTTTCCGCAGCGCGCGATCGAGTGTCCCAGGAGTTGCTTTTTCCCGTCGGCGGTGGCAATTTTTGGCTGCCTGTGGTGTTGACGGCAAAGGGCCCACTGTATGCTGAGGCGATCGGTGGGGAACCTTCTAAGCAGTCTGGCGATTTGAGTTACTCTCAACCGGTGCATTTGTCGGATGTTTGGCGACAGCAGTTGTATGAGTTGGCTTACCGCTTGCTGAATCTTTTAAATGCGCCGCCAGCGACTTATTTGATGCAGTTCGGGTTTGTAGGGGAAAGGATTTGTTTCGATCGACTTTTGCCTTTTCCTGCTGCACCTGCGATCGCTTCTGTCGGCGTTCAAGTGCCGGATTTATTTCTTTGTCATTGGTATTGCTTGACAAATAAACCTATTTATGATATTGAGATTCACTCTGCGGTTGCTTGAAGTCTCTGGGAAACTTGAGATTTAAACTCGGTATCTCATTTTAATCAAGCAACTAAAGCCGGAGTTTCAGTGGAGATAACTTGCTCGAAACTGTCGAAGATTTCAAAGAGTTGGTCGAGTTGAGTAATTTCAAAAATTAGCTTGACTGTCGCTGAGAGGTTGCAGATGACGAGGCGGCATCCCCGGTGGCGGGCGGCGTTGAGTCCGCCGACTAAGGCGCAGATCCCGGAACTGTCGATGAAATCTACGGCAGCCATGTCTATTACCCAGAGTTTGTGGCGATCGGGCACAATCTCGGCTAGCTGTTGCTGGAGGAGGCTGCCGGCTTGGGAGTCGAGGCAGTTGTGAGGTTGAAGGACGATGGGTGGGTTGAAGTTGGGAGATTCCATAGCAGTTATCCTAGGATCGTAAAGTATGAATAAGTTAGTTTAGTTGCTGACTCTCTTAAGAGACTCAGGGGATTTCAGCGTATGTTTTAGGATTGGCGATCGCCCTTGTGGGAATCGGTGGGGAGAGCCGTTGTGATAAATTTAGGAGGAAAACTGGCTGGCGATCGCGCGGAACGCAACTGCAACAATTCTCTATTCATCTAGTATGCCTGAAAGCCTAATTTTTAGTTGGGCCAGCGATCGCGACAACAGTGTGTTTTTCATCACAGCGAAAGATTGCACTATTGGCTGAATCGAGCCAATATATAAATGTATTGAGCTTTGCAAAAGTTTACGAAGGCAGTATCGAATGTCTTTTGAGTTTTTATCGTTAGAGACTATTCAGCAGTTTGCGCGTGATTACGGCTACTGGGCAGTATTTCTGGGAATTTTGCTGGAAAATCTGGGAGTTCCTCTTCCAGGCGAGACTATTACGATTGCTGGCGGGTTTTTAGCTGGCAGTGGGGAACTGAATTACTGGTATGTACTCGGCAGTGCGATCGCTGGTGCTACATTGGGCGGGAATTTTGGTTATGCGATCGGCAGGTACGGCGGCTGGCCGCTGCTGCTGAAGCTGGGACAATTTTTCCGCTTTCGAGAAGAACAACTGTTTGACTTAAAAGAACAGTTTAGCAAAAATGCAGCTAAAGCCGTATTTTTGGGCCGTTTCATCGCATTGCTGCGAATTTTTGCTAGCCCCCTAGCAGGTATTGCAGAAATGCCTTTTTGGAAATTTTCGCTGTTCAATGTTCTGGGTGCTGCAAGCTGGGCATCTGTAATGGTAAGTTTATCCTACTTCTTGGGACAAGTTGTGTCTTTAGAGAAATTGGTAGCTTGGGCTGCTCAATTTGCGGTATTTGCTTTGCTGTTAGCAGTTGCTTGGATTGCAATTCCTATTTGGTTGGAGGCGCGGACTTTGGACAAGACTAAGTAAGATTGGTGGTTAGACTTTTTGCAAGAGTTCGGGATTTTCTGTTTTTAACCGCAGATAAAAGCAGATGCAATGTATTTTTGCAATAAGTCTATCTAATCATTCGTAGGTTGGGTTAAGCGAAGCGAAACCCAACTATCTAGCGAAACCCAACTTTCTGGGAACCTCAAGTTGGGTTTCGTTCCTCAACCCAACCTACAACTTTTTTCCTTTTAGTCAGTTCGCTAACATAGATTTATAATAGTAAAAATCAATTATATAATAGATAAGAACTATGGGATACACTACAATTTTTGACGGAACATTTCATTTAAATAAACGGTTATTAGACAGCGAAGCTATTTACTTATTAGAGTTTTCTCGCACTCGACGGATGAAGAGAAATTCGGCGATTTTGCAAAGTATTCCAGATCCGGCGAGAACAGCGGTGGGTTTGCCTGTGGGCGAAGAAGGCTGCTATTTTGTCAATGAAAAATGGGATGAAGACTCCGAAATTTCTGTTGTTAATTACAACCGCCCGCCGAAGACTCAGCCCGGATTGTGGTGTAACTGGATTCCTACTGCTGACGGCGGGGGGATTCAGTGGAGCGGCGCGGAAAAGTTTTATGATTATGTCGAATGGTTGCAGTATATTATCAACAATTTTATTGAACCTTGGGGTTATGTTTTGAGAGGCGAAGTGAATTGGCAAGGGGAAAGAGAAGAAGATGTGGGTATGATTTGGGTTGAGAATAATGTGATTATTTCGCCCGAGGGTGCAGAGGAATTGTTGAGGTATGCGGTGTCACCGGTATCGGTGCCAAAGTTTGTTTGGGATTGTTTCAAGACGATGGAAGCGACGGGATTTTCTTTGAGGGATTGGAAGGAGGTAATTGATAAAGCTGTGGAGTTGGGACACGGGGAAGCTGCACTGTGGATCAAGCCTAATTTTGACAAGTATTTTGATGGTATGGAGCGGGGTTTTGAGTTTGAAGGAGAGGTAATGGAAACACAAGATGAGGATTTGTGAGCTGTAGTTTCGATTCATGGAGGCTCAGAAACCGGGTTTTTTACGAAAAACTTCGTTAGAGCATCGCAGATTCGGGAAAAAACCCGGTTTCTTTGGTCCGAGTAATTAATTCGTAGGGTGCATCGCTGCGAGATTTTCGATATAACTTGCAGATTATAGATCCCGTGGCACCTTACTCGCCATCAGATTATAGGTACTACATACACAGGTCATATGCTATATAATTGTAAGTACGATCGTCCGAGGATGTACTATGACAACATCAATAGAAATTCGCGCCGAAGTAGTTGAAGACAAAGTTGAGGACAAAGTACAGATTTATTACTCTCCAGAAGAGTATTTAATGCTAGAAGAGGGGGCAGAATTTAGAAGTGAATATCAGGATGGCAGGATAATCCCTATGACAGGCGGAACACCAAATCACAATCAAATAGCTGGCAATTTTTATGGCACACTGAATTTTGCTACAAAAGGACAACCGTACCGAGTATTTATAAACGATTTGCGTTTGTGGATACCGTCGAAGCGGGTTTATACTTATCCTGATGTGATGTTGGTGGCGGGGAAGTTGGAGTTTGCTGAGGGTAGGAAAGATACGATTACTAATGCGGTGATGGTGGCTGAGGTTTTATCGGAATCGACGGCGGATTATGACAGAGGTGGCAAGTTTAAACTTTTTCGCACGATTCCTACTTTTCGAGAGTATGTTTTGATAGATCAATACGAGATGCACGTCGAACAGTTTGTTAAGACGGATGATAATAAGTGGGTTTTGTCTGAGTATGATGGTGCTGATGCGGTGTTGAGATTGAGTTGTGTGGAGTTTGAGATGCGGTTGGGTGATATTTACGATCGCGTGGATTTTGAATCTGAGTCTGAAGAGCGATCGCCCTCGAACAATTTGATTAAGTAATATTATGTTCGACCAATTTACCCTAGTTCTTGTAGGGGCGGGTTCACCAACAATACCTGCCAATAATTAACAATCTCAAAAACCCGCCCCGGCCGAGATATCGCCAGAGATCGACAGGATATAAGGATCGAATTAAGCGAGTAGATTCAAGTAGAATCCCGGAAGCATTATGAAATCTGATAAGTCGGCTATTACCTATAATATCGGTCAAAAATGGGCTGTGACCCTTTGCTGCGAAGCAGAAGAAAAACTGGAATAGAGAGTTGCAAAAATTATTGAGTATTTAGACAAAACTTATCTATTAAAGCAATGGGCAATATCTGATATTGAAGCTACGGGCAGTTACGGCAATTGCTGGACTGCGCGGTGTAATAATCTGGAAATATTTCAGGTATCTACTTCTGATTTGTTGGAGGTAATGAGGGAAGAAGGTCAAGTTATTGAGTTAGATGCTAGTTTGATAAAAGACGACGAGGAATTGTTTAAAATATTGATTAGAGATGGGGTTTCAATTGATTTACTTGGCAGCGGGGAGATGATGCCGCTGGCTGTTTTGGGGAAATATGTTTATGTTGACAAAGAACTGTTTATGTGGTATAGGACGTGGGAGCTATCGCACTTCAAAAAGCTCGATCGCCCTTTGTCAGAGAATGTTGAGAAAAAGAAGGGGGGAAGGAAAGCAGCTATGACTTTATTTGTGATTAGTCTTGGACGCGCCGGAGCCCCGAAACCGGGTTTTTTACGAAAATACTTCGTGACAGCCCGCAGATTTGGTAAAAACCCGGTTTCTTCGATCGGAGTGCGTAATGCCTGTTGATACTAAGTCAATTGCGGATATGCTATTGATTTTGAAGCAAGTTTCACCGCAGCACGTCTGAATAACCAGAAGGACATTGTATGTCGGGAGAATTAGTAGCTGTTGGTGTTCCAGGAAGCTCTTTTGATGGTTGATTGCTTTCGCAAAGTCTAGCTTGCGTAGATGTAGATTCGTCATTAGGGCTTTTAATTAAAGAAACTATACCTGTATAGTTTTTCAATCCATCTCTCTTGGCTAAACCGATTGCTTGCACCCAACGATTATCATTACTCAAGACAATGCTATACGAATAATTTTCTGTTTCTGACTTAATACCTATTCCCAATTTTTCTATACTAGATGAGAAAGTGGCATACTCAGCGTAAAAAGCTTGTTGTGCTCTATTCATTGCACTAACATACTGTTTGGCTTCTGACTGTCTCGCCTTGTTTTGTTGATTTTGGAGATTAACTACTTGAACATTAGCGGGAAGTGTCGTTTGCTCAGATATTTTCTGAAAAGTTTTTACATTGGAACTAAAAGAGGTCGGTCGAGATTCTCCTATATTATCTAATTCTAAACGCAACTTACCATCCGCTGTGAAATCAAAAATTGTCCTCGTGGTAATTTTACCTCCTACTAATATATCCAGGTCTTTTTGTTGAGGATTTACGTTAGTCTGATACTCCATTTCGGTAGCTGAAGTAGGCGTCTCCAAAATAAATAACTTCCCTTCCTGCGTAAAGATTAATGTTACAGACTGACCAGAAATTTGCCCTTGCCATTGACCTATCAATTGTTTAGCAACAGAAATCTCAGGAGTTGCAGTAGCTAAAGATGTTGACGTTGACGTTGACGTTGAAATTGAAGAAGTTTTAGGATTTAGTAAATTATATAATCCAAAGCCAGCTAAGCCTAACACTAAAGTTGAGCCAGCACCAATTAAAGCCCATTTCCAAGGCGCAAGATTAGAGTTGTTTTGAGGATTAGTCATAGTAATTACTTTGTGGTAGCTAGAGCATAAACTGCTGATTCAAGAGAAATTCAAGAATTAACTAAGGAGCAGACATAGTAAGAGTGTAATTGGTGTCTCTAGCTTTTGACCGCACAAGAACAATGTAATTACCTACTCTTAAGTTGCTTTTAATTATTCCTGGCTTTGAGTTAGAAGCAGATATATTTTCAAGTTGATATTGAATTACTCCTGTTCCATTCTTGTCTGAATATAAAACCATTTCCACTTCGCTATTAACGCCACCCAAAGACAGACTAATGCTGCTAGGATTTGCTAGTTGGAAACTGTAAAATTGCTCTCGATTATTTAAACTAATACTGCCATTTTTGGAGATGGTTTTTTCTTCTAAATAACCAACATTTTGGATTTGACTTGTATTATTAATGATTTGAAGTGAATATGGGGTGTCTCTAGCTTTCATTTTCACAACAATAATGTAGCTACCCACATTCAATTCTTGTTTGATTATTCCTGTTCTTGACTTAATAGCAGATGTGTTTTCAAGTTGATATTGAATTACTCCAGTGCCATCTTTGTCTGAATATAAAAACATTTCTACTTCGCTATTGACACCATCTAAAAACAAGCTTATATTACTGGGATTATCTATCTTAAAACGGTAACGGTTCTCTAGATTATTAGAAGTAACATTACCAGCGAATGGGCAAGAACGTTCCAAAGAACCAAGGTTTACGGTACTGCCATTTTGCTCTACTGTGCAGGGCTTCTCGTCAGCAGATAATTTTACTGGCGATGGCGATGGCGAAACTGGGACTGGAGTCTCCGGCGCAGGAGAAGAAGTGGATATCGGTGATGAAGAAGGAATAATATCTTGTTTAATAGGCTCAGATGAAGGAGGAAATTTGGGGGGGAACGGTGGTGCTGGAGTCACAACTTTAGCATCTTCCTCACATTTCAGAAAGCCAATATTCACGCCTTTCAAATTACATAGTAATTTATCTCCAAAAAGGAAGACTCCAAAACCAGTAATTGTGCCTAGAACCGCAACAACCGCTCCTATTGCTACCCAATGTACGCCACCACTACCGTTACTACCAGATGACATTAATAATTTCCTCTTCTACTAATAATTGTTGTTCAGTCACATTGCTTTCTAATAACTAGCCTGATGTTGTTGAGAGCGATATCAAGCTAGTACCCTTGCTTTTTGCCAAGTTTCACCTAATCATCTTTTATATTGAGATCCTTAAACCAAAAGCTATCCAATATATCATTTCCAAAAACCAATCCTGTGAGCGCCCAACTTCCATCGGTATAGCGCGAGAATTTAGCTTCGCCCGGTCCCGAAAAGTTTTTCTCCGTTATTGTGCCAAGAAAGTCTGTTTTAACTATTAAATTGGAAGCCTGTAATGTAGCTACAGCAGTATTGTCTGGATTTTCGCGTACTCCTAATATCTGAATTGTTCCACTTCGAGAAGATTTCCATTTATTAACCATTTTTTCTGCTTTACTTGCAGACAGGGATTTATCTTGTTTTATCAAGTCACAGCCAGTAGTTAAAGTAGACAATACTCCTACACTACCAATGTAAGATAAGGTAATTAAACTGAATGTTAGCAGTTTTTTACTTAACATGAAGCTTCCTATTAATTAATTATCAGCAATATTTGATCGAGGCTGGGATATTCTATGAGACTCCAACACAAACACTGTTTCTGTTGATTACATTCCATATTATCAAATCCACATCTGTCTTAAGAGTCAAAAAAGTAATATAAAAGTATTGGAAAAGTAGTATAAAAGTAATAACCAAGTCGATCGACCAAGTGGCTGGACTGTGGCGCTAGAATCTGGTATAGTGTGAGAGTTTTAGGTGTGAGGGGAGTTTAACATATGACCGTTGACGAAGCCATCGCGATCGCAGAAACAGCCCTCAACTACGATCGCCTAAACAAAATTCAAGAGATAGTGTTTCGTCAATCCTGGGAAGGACAGTCTTATAAAGAAATTGCAGCCAGCACAGAATATGAATATGATTATATCAAAGATGCTGGTGCTAAACTATGGAAACTACTTTCAAAAGCACTAGAAGAAAAAGTTAAAAAAGATAATCTCAAATCAGTCTTAAAGCGATACTTACGGCGAACTCAAGTGAATCTACAGCGAAATCTGACGATCGAAGTTAACCTCAGCGGTGCAAATCTGAGCGGAGCCAACTTAAGTGGAGCTAGATTATTCGCAAACTTAAATGAAGCTGATTATGTTCAAACTGATTTAGATAAAACAATAAATGCTGATAGTGAAACTGAATTATCTGGCTCAGAAAACGAAATTAACTGGAATGGTTTTCGCCTTAACTCCGACGCACAAGTGAAAATTGCCGAAATACTCGATCGCACTTCCACTCTCTTCATCCCCAACTCCCGACTCCGACTCACAACACCGGAAGGCAGACAAAACCAAGAAGCTGACTTTCTGATCTTCCACCAAAACAAGCTAGGGATACTGAAAATTGACAGTGGATCATCCCATCCAAACGCAACAGAAGATGAAATGTGCCAGCTTTTCATAGATTCTGGCATCAGTCTTGTCAAACATTACGATGCTACCCGATGCAGCGAACAACCCGATCTAGTTGTGCAGGAGTTTTTGGAAAATTTGAGTCAGGTACAAGCCTAATCAGGTGTTTTTTATTTAAACTGTGATACAAACATTACCTTGGCTTTTGATATTTTCTCACTTCAACAATTAACAATCCTTCATTTTATAGTCGATGTAATAAATAGTATAGCTGTTCAATTAATTTAAACCTTCTGGGTAAAATTTTACACTAATTCACGGAATTAGTTTTGAATTATACCGTATTTAAAGGCACAACAGCTTATTTCACTTTCATTTAAATTTGTAGCAACGAGTCATCTGTTGTGAATTCCTTTTTCTCTTTCTTCCTCTGTGTCCTCTGCGTCCTCTGCGGTTACTTTCATAATTATAAATTTAACCGCAGATATACACAGATGAAGGCAGGTTGAGATTGTCTGTTAACGCATAAAACAAAGCCAAGCAATCTTCACCCCCTGCGATTGATTCCTACTAATTATCCATGATCAATTCTCCTTTCCCCTCAATCACTTCCCCGATCGCCCAAGCACCAATTCCCTGAGACTCAAACCATTTAACAGCCTGTTCTACTTCCCTCGAATCGAGCAACAGCACAAACCCAATCCCCATATTAAAAGTATTGAACATATCTGCTGGGGCAACTTCGCCCGCTTCAGCAATCCACTGGAAAATGGGCAAATTTGGCCAGCTATTGCTGTCAATTTTCACAGATTGATTAACTCCCAAACAGCGGGGCAAATTTTCCGGCAAACCGCCGCCCGTAATGTGAGCCATGCCGTGAATTTCTAGACCGCTCTTAATTGCTTCGAGGACTGGTTTAACATAAATTGTAGTCGGAGTTAACAGCACTTCTCCTAAACTTTTGCCACCTAACTTTTCGGGTTGGGAATGCCAATCAAAACCCAGATCGCCCGCAATTTTTCTCACCAAACTAAAACCGTTGCTGTGCACGCCCGAACTTGCCAGCCCCACAGCCACATCTCCCACCTGCACCCGCGAACCGTCCAACAATTTGCTCTTTTCGACAATTCCCACACAAAAACCGGCCAAATCGTACTCACCCGCTTGGTAAAAACCGGGCATTTCTGCCGTTTCTCCTCCGAGTAAAGCACAGCCCGCTTGCTTGCAACCGTCAGCAATGCCGGCCACCACCGCAGCTAATTGTTCGGGATTTAACTTTCCCGTGGCTAAATAATCGAGAAAAAAGAGGGGTTCGGCCCCGGATGTCAGCACGTCGTTGACGCACATCGCCACCAAGTCGATACCTACCGTGTCGTGCCGATCGAGATTGTGGGCCAATTTTAACTTAGTCCCAACGCCGTCAGTACCCGAAACCATAATCGGCTCTTTTAAGCCCTCCGGGACGCTGAAAAACCCGCTAAACCCGCCGAATCCGCCCAAAACTCCCGATCGGTGCGTGCTCTTAACCATACTCCCGATGCGCGAGACAAAAGCTCTGCCCGCCTCAACATCCACACCTGCTTCTCGATAATCCATAAGTCCGCCAAATCGATTTCTTCTAATTTTTAGTTTATTCCCATAACAGTTGACAAACAGCTTTTTTAAGACTAGCCATTCGGCAGCCCACAAAATACACTAAAGTTTTGTAAAGTTTTGTAAAGTTTTCCGTAATGGCTGAAACGGCTGTAAGCCTTGGAACTAAAGGATTTTATGATAGAGGGTTTTGAGAAGATTTGATGAAGATTTGGTGAAAATCGCGATCCCAGCGATCCCCAAGCACAAAAGTTTGTGGTAGTCTGTTGCAGTTCGTGAACAAAACACAAATTGCGAATCGAGTATGAGTTGTCAAGTGTCAGGGAAGTTTGCGCCAATTTTTTTGGGGCGGAAGCATTAAAGCAAAAACGCACCCGGATACTTTGCTTTGACTCACGGGGGAATGGCGAAGGGCAAGAGAGAAATCCTTGACGCCCGCCGCCAAATGGCCAATCCTCCAATCTCGGTTGGCAATGGCTATTCACAAAAATGGACGTATGAAGGAAAAATTTGTTGGTGGTCTACTCGCTGTCCTGTTAGTTCCTATGGTAGGAACGGCATCCTCTTGTCACGCACAAGCCACAGGTGCCGACAACCAAAACTCTCAGGTTTCCGAGCAAGTAATTGCCACCCAACCGTCCCGGCAGTTAAACGCTACTCGGGTCGAAGCGCAAAAAGTCGGACAGTATCAGTATCAAGCAAGAGCTGAAATTGCCCGAGACTCGATCGCCAAAATTCAGCCCCACGACTTAGGCGGGCGACAAGCAGCGACAGTCTACGTGCGAAACATTCCAGTCATCACCTTTCTGAACGCCAATCCGGAAACAAACACCCCTTTGGGAGAAACTGGCAACAGCCAAGTCGGTGCTAGCAGTCCGTCAAAAGTAGCGGGCGCAAGAGAAAATCCCAAAGTCGGAAACATTGCCAGCAACTCTAGCAACCAAGAACCCGATCCAGTTTGGCGGGCATCAAGCTTAGCAGCAAGACTCAATCAGCTAGCCCGCAACAACATCGATCCCAACAGCATTACCGTTAAGTGGGAAAAAGGCGATCGCTACATTATCCAGGCAAACGGCGAGGACTTGGTAAAGATCAACGCCGAAACCATCCTCCCCGACACCACCAGCAACTTTAGCCGAGACGCCCTGCAAGCAACCAATCGCCTCCGGCGACTTCTGGGCAACGCCCCACCCCTGGAAGAAGTCGCAGGCAAACCCCAACCAGAACGCTCCGTGCTGTCTCTGGGCCCAGTTCAAGTGCGGCTTAGCGGCTGGGCTTCCTGGTACGGCCCGGGATTTGACGGCAACCTCAGCGCCAGCGGCGAACGTTTCAACCAAAATGATATGACCGCAGCCCACCCAAATTTGCCTTTTGGAACGAGAGTCATGGTGAGAAATCTCGACAACGGCCGCACTGTAGTCGTCCGCATTAATGACCGCGGCCCCTATGTGGGCGATCGGCTCATTGACTTGTCCGCCGGCGCCGCCAACGTGCTAGGAATGATCAGCAGTGGCGTAGCCAGAGTGGAAATCGAAGTGATCGAACCGCCGCAGCAAACAACTGGTGGACGCTGAACGGTAGTCTAAGGCAGAATACAAAACTTATCCGCAGTGTAGAAGGCAGAAAGTAGAATAAAACTGACATCTTGTACCATTGTCAACAACGGGCAAGATGCCCGTTCCACAAAGAATGAGTTTTCTTGTGGAACAGGCATCTTGCCTGTTCCTAAACAAGTAATTGAGAAGGGTGCAAGATGTGAGATAAAACTGACATCTTGCACTATTCTTTGTGGAACAGGCCGAAAAGCCTGTTCTTGACGGTGGTGCCAGATGTCAACTCGAACAAATTCTGACAAATAAACTCTGCATTCTGCCGAATGCCTTCAGGAGATTCTACCGGTGCGCCTGTTTACTACCATTGCAGCACTTCGCTGCTACTTAAATTTACAAAAGTCTGCTGCACCTCATTTGACAGTCGGTTTAGTGCCGACGATGGGAGCTTTGCACGCAGGACATCTGAGCTTGATCCAGCGGGCCAGGCAAGAAAATGCGATCGCCCTGGTCAGCATTTTTGTCAACCCGCTGCAATTTGGGCCGACAGAAGATTTTCAAGATTATCCTCGGAATTTCGAGCAAGACCGGCTGTTGTGCGAACAAGCAGGGATTGATGCCATATTTGCTCCCTCAGCAACGGAAATGTTCGGCCATCAAGCAGTCGATTCCCTACGGGATAGCTTCGCTTCACACACAGAAACAGAGAAAACCGCCCAAAAACAGATAGAGATTCACCTTTCATCCTTAACTCAAGTAGTGCCGCCACCGGCGATGACATCTGTTTTGTGCGGCAAAGCAAGGCCCGGTCATTTTCAAGGCGTCGCGGCAATTGTTACTAAACTTTTGAGTTTGGTGCAGCCGACAAAAGCTTATTTCGGTCAAAAAGACGCCCAGCAGCTAGCAATTATTCGGAAGCTGGTCTTTGATTTTAACTTGCCTGTAGAGATTGTCGCTTGTCCGATCGTCCGCGAAGAGTCGGGACTGGCAATGAGTTCTCGCAATCAGTATTTAACAGCAGAGCAAAAACAGCAAGCCTCCGTACTCTACCGCGCCCTGCAACAAGCCTCGAAAACTTTTTCTTCAGGCGACCGCACCGCAGCAGCAGCACTCGCCGCAGCCCACGCAGCAGTCGCAGGAGAGCCCGCAGTCAAGCTCGAATACGCCGAACTCGTCGATCCCCACACTTTGACGCCCTTGCAGGTTGTGGAAACAGCCGGACTTTTAGCCGTGGCCGCCAGAGTTGGCTCTACTCGTTTGATTGACAATATAATTCTCAGGAACCGCCGGCCCATTGTGGCGATCGACGGCCCGGCGGGAGCAGGCAAATCTACCGTAACTCGCCTTGCAGCAACAGCTTTAAACTTGTTTTATCTGGATACCGGCGCGATGTATCGGGCGCTGACTTGGCTGGCCTTGAAAACAGACACGCCGATTTCCGACGAATGCGCGATCGCCGAATTAATCAGTTCCAGTTATTTAGAATACAACCTCGATCCCGCATCAAAGATGTTGAAGATTAACGGCGAAGACGTAACCGAGGCAATTCGCAGTTTGGAAGTGACATCCCGCGTCTCGGAAATGGCGGCAATTCCCGCCGTGCGGCAGTTTCTGCTGGAGGAACAGCGGCGCTGCGGCACAAAAGGCGGAATTATAGCAGAAGGCCGCGATATCGGCACTAACGTGTTTCCCGATGCGGAAGTGAAGATTTTTTTGACGGCTTCGGTACAAGAGCGATCGCGCCGGCGGCTGTTAGAACTTAAAGATAGCGATCGGGCTAATATTAGCTTGGCCCAATTGGAACAAGACATCGCCTTGCGGGACGAAAAAGACAGCACCCGCGAGGTTGCACCTTTGCGTAAAGCGGCAGATGCTGTGGAAATTCAAACAGACAATCTGACTGTTGCTGAAGTTATTGATCGGATTGTCGGCTTGTACAAAGAGAGAACTGGCCCTAAAAATTAATTTTAGGAGTGGCGGGCGGGCGATCGCCCTCATATCAAATTTGGTTAAACTCACATCTTGCACTATTCTCGCTTAACAGGCTTTTCGGCCTGTTCCACAAAGACTAGATTTTCTTGTGGAACAGGCCGAAAAGCCTGTTCCTAAAAAGCTTATTGACAATAGTGCAACATCTGACGTTAAACCAACTTGCAGTGTCAGGTAGGGACGCGGGTCGAAGCCAGCCCAGTCCCTAAGAATATCGTGCCATTAATCCGATTTGAGCGCCGTCCCCCTAGCTGGGGAAAAAGTTCACCCATCCCGCGTTTTCATGGATTAGGGCATTTCTGGCACACAAATCTTAAATTTTTTTATCCGGGCGGACTTCCCCACGATCGGTTATTTCCAGTAGCATTTTTACGGACTGTCCAATTTAAGATTATCCTCTTAAGTGGATTAACTTGATACCAACATAAAATCTCAAATTAACTGTACAAGGTGTGAAGGAGACAATGACGTGACAAAATTGAAACTGCTGTGGAGGCGGCGAAAAACTTTAATAGTTGCTTTTATGGCAGCAACAGGAAGTTTTTTGCTGGGTGTGACATGGCCGATTAACTTGCGGGCCAATCAGCCATTGCAACCGATTCAGGCGCAAGTCTTGGCCGTATCCCAGTCGCCAGAACAACCGCCGATGTCCAATATTAATAAGTTCTCCGAGGCGATCGCCCGTCGAGTTGAATTTTCCCAAAATACTCTAACCCAATTGCAAGCAATCCGATTTCAATCAGCCGTACCGGATCAGTTTCAAGGTACAACCCTTCGTCACGCGAAACTCGACTCCCAGCGCAAGGCGATCGCCCTGACATTTGACGACGGCCCCTGGCCGAAAACAACTACACAAATCCTAGATATTCTCAAGGAAAATAATATTAAGGCTACATTCTTCTGGGTAGGAAAATACCTAAAAAATTCTCCCGAAATAGGCCAACAGGTCGCAGCCGCCGGTCACGCGATCGGCAATCACACTTGGAACCATCAATACCTTCAGTATAACGAAGACGGTGCCGCTCGCGAGATCGATCGCACTTCATCCTTAATTGAGGACTTGACCGGCATCCAAACATCGATGTTCCGCCCGCCAGGAGGCATTTTAAACAATGGATTGACAGCTTATGCTCAAAAGAAAAATTATGCAGTTGTGATGTGGTCTGCTGATTCTTTTGATTGGCGCACCCTTACGGAATCTTTGATAGACAACGTGATGAGGCAGGCAAATTCGGGCGGCATTGTGCTGATGCACGACGGCGGCGGCAATCGAGCAAGAACTGTAAAAGCTTTGCCTGATATTATTGCTCGATTGAGAAATGAAGGGTACAGTTTCGTAACAGTTCCCGAGTTATTGCAGATGCAAGAACAAGACTTACAACAACAGGAAACAGCACAAAAGTAACAATTTGGAAAAGTGGGATTTTACACCATTTCCCCCTTTTTTTGTATGTCGATAGATTAATTTTTCAGAACTCTAGCGGAACGAAGAAGGAAGAAGTAGTAACTGCGGCCGATTACCAGCGACGTTCTTGACTGCTGAAATCATTGCATTTCCCTTCTTCCTTCTTCCCTCTTCCTTTTTCCTTCTTCCTGACATCCGTTACATCCGTCGAGCGAATCCGTTGCCGAACTTCCTTATTCCTTCTTCCTGACCGAAAGCATCCAGGATACAATCCCCCGGATTCATCCGTGGAGAAATAAAAAACCTGTATCCGATGAAACTTGCCGAACGTATTTATCTCGCGCAAGTCAATGCTTCAATCGAAAATCGAAAATCGAAAATCGAAAATCGATTGACCTCCGTTATTCATGCCGGACGGTATTATCATGTTCGAGGGCAAGGTAATCTTCGGGGCTAAACCCAGACGGGATGGCCATAGCGTTAGAGGCAAAATTGATACCTTAATTGTAGCCATATTACCAATTTAGGCTTGAATCTAACGGCAAATCCTGCAACTGAGAATTCACCCAATTAGCTGCCGCCCAACCAGATCGCAAAGCACCCTCTATTTGACCTTCCCCGCACAAATCCCCCGCACAAACCAGTGGCAAATTCCCATCAGCCACCAAACAAGAAACAGGCAAAGGATTTCGACAAAAAGCATAGCGCCAGCGGTGAACCTGCAACCATTCCGGCTGTTTCAGCCAAGGGATTAAATATTCAGAAGTGCGATCGAGCAATTCTTGACCGACTGTTGGCAAATCGGCCGATTCTAGATGGCGATCGGCAAAATTTGCGCTGCTGTGAACCACAAACACCGGCAGCCGCGGATCGAGCCGTTTGCTGCTATCTAAACCAACCCAAGCTAAATCAGAATTATCGGGAAAAGAAACAGATTTCCACTGCAGATTTAGATTACTTAAATCTTGCTGTTTTGCCGCAGGATAGCCAGCCATAACCGTAATGCAAGGCTCGTACTCCACAGAACGCAATTTGTCAAGAAAATCAGATTGAAAACCGATTTCCGAACTCAAAAACATTAAAGCTTGAGGTGCAGGAATTGCCACAACCACAGCCTTAGCAATCAATTCTTGAGGTATCTCTAAATTGCTGTCAGTGACTTCTAGGGAAAGACGCCACCTTTGGTTATCTGTAGTAGAAATAGCTTGTACGCGGCGGCCAAACCAAATCTCTAAATCCTGGGCCAGATACTTACCGATAGCATTCATACCCGCAGGTGCGACATAACAACAGCGAGGAATAGCAGAAAGTTTTCCCTGTCTGAATTCCCAGACAGTATCAGTCCAGAGTTTGAGGATGTGGCGATCGACCAAAACCTCAATTAACCCCTGCACCGCATCCCCCTGCGGTTCCAGATACCGCGCCCCGTGATCTGCCCTAGCACCCTGTACGCGGCGGGTAGCAACACGCCCCCCCGCCCCGCGAGATTTCTCAACAACAGCCACAGAATAACCAGCTTGACGCAACCGTTGAGCGCAACTCAGCCCCGCCATACCCGCACCAATCACCGCAACATCGAACATAATGGGACTTTCAGATACATTACTTACCGGACTTTTTCTAGGAAATAAGCCTTAAGATGATTTCTTAACTTGCAGTTAATTTGCGATAGCAACGAGCGGTGATTAAATGAGGATGAAAAACCTCCATAAAATTAGACTGAAGTTTAGTAAAAAATGTGTTCATCTCTTGCTTATCTTCTAAATGAAAAGGAAATTCTTGATTAAAACCTTTAAAGAAATACCAGTTAAGGATAATCTTCCCTGACGGAGCCAGCATTTTGTGAAAATCCATCAATTGCTGACTTGGCTTTAGTAAATGTTCCATTACATCAAAACAAATAATCGAATCGAAAACTTCCGTCGGCGATACTTCCAGACAACAGGAAATTTTCTCACTCAATCCTAACTTAGCAGCTCGGCTTTGAACAAAATTGCAATTTATGGGGTTAAGATCGCAATAGACTACTTGTTCTACTTGAGGACAAAGAGCTGCTGCAATAGCATGAGTGCCAATACCGCCGCCAAAATCTAAAACTCGACCGGCAGCCATATCTGATATTAATGTTAAAGTACCTCCTATGTAATCCTGATTGGACATATGCCAAGCTCCGAGGTCAAATAGGTAAGCTTGGCCGACTCGATCGCGATAAAACTCGCTAGCTTTTTCCCAATCAAAATCCCGATGGCCTATTTCTTTTAGGGATTGTTGACCGACAGCGAGCTCTTGTTCAATTGTTTCTAAATCTAAATTTAAAAAATCCTGTAAATGCTGCTTGAGATTGAAAGTATCTTGCCAATATCCCTGCAAAAAAGACGGTGCGACAGAAGAAGACATCATTTACTTTGTTCTAAAAAAACCAAACTCATTATAGGATTAACTGACATTTTTGAACAGAACTACACTAAATTATTTTTCTTTTCTTTATAGCGAATAAAATAGTGGGCGTTCATGGCGACGGTTTGACTCCTCAAGCTGCGGGGTTGCAGACGTACCGAGGGGTTCCGGGTTTGCTGTTGGGCATCCAAATTGTATTTTTAGGATCGGTGGGACACCAAACTTGACTGTAAAATTGAGATGCGCGTCCGCCGATCGATGTAGCTGCTGAGGTTATAGCTTCTAGCAGTCGGATCTTCTGTGCAAATCCTGCCGATCGTCCTGCGCCCGGTAGTAGAATAAGGGACAGCACGAATCCATGATTAAGACCCGATAAAAAATGCCACTGTAGGTAAATCCTAAATCCCACGGGTTGTCAACCAGCAGCAATCTAAAATCTAAAATCTAAAATCTAAAATCTAAAATCGTATACGGGAGGGCAAAATTTTGGACGAACTCAGAGCAGCACTAGAATTAACAACAGAAGAAGAATTGCAGCAACTAACAGAACTTCTGTTCAGCCGCAAGTTTAACCCTTTAGATTACGTGCAAACCCCCGCACCGATAGATGTACAAAGTCGCGATCGCGAAGCATGGCTCGACGCCGTAGAACAGCGGTTTCGCTATCTTGCAGCCGACGGGTTGACGGTACTCAGAGGGCGAACCCAACAAGTAACTTACAGACAAGCACTAATTCAAGTTTGTCGCTATCTCAAAATCCCTTATCCCAGACAGTTGTCAACCACCGACTTAGAGGCAGAAGTATTTCTGCACTTAATGGGCCGCGCGTGGAAGCGTTTACCAGCAGACGAACAGCAAGCGCTGACACTGCGCGTACAGCGAGCGATCGTTGATTCTAAACTCTCAGAACCCCTGCCAATTTCTGCTGAAAAAGACCCGCTGGGTTTACTGTTCAAAGGTGGCAGCGCTTTAGCTGTTAGTTCCATCTTAAAACCAATGCTGCTCAAACTAATGGCTAATCAATTTGCGCTGCATTTTGCCACCTATCAAATGGCAAAACAAGGAGTGCTTGCAGGCACTGCAACTGCAGCAACCCAGTTTCAAAATTATGTCGCAATTCAGACGGCGCGGCGCGGTATGGCTGTGAGTGCCGCTCGTTACGGTGCGACGCGCAGCGTGTTCTCGTTTCTCGGCCCGGTGATGTGGACTTGGTTTTTCGCGGATTTGGGTTGGCGATCGATTTCCACGAACTACGGCCGCATTATCCCGACCATTTTTGCCCTAGCTCAAATTCGATTAACGCGATCGGAATGCGTTTGGGAACTAGCTTAACGATGGTAGATTGTAGATTTTAGATTTGAGATTGGGAGTGTGGGTGAATATCAAAAATCGGTTGAAATTAGCGGCCAAACAGACAGCAGAAAATCTCAAGTCTCGCCTCCAAAAACATCCAGATCCCCGCCTGCAAATTCCTTGGAATTTCGCCCAATTGGGGATGCTGATTTTTCCCTTAATTCCGATTTTGGGAGCTTTAGGTTTATTCCTGGGATTGGCCGGCACTTGCAAGCAAAAGTTCCGTCAAATTAGTCGCCGCCCGTTGAATCGAGGATTCGCAATTCTGAGCGCGCTGCTAGTCATCACAGCGGTTTTTGCTAACAACCGTATCGAGGCTTTTGTAGGGTTATACAATTTCTTGCCGTTCTTTATATTGTTTGCCGTTTTCAGCAGTTTAATTCAAACTTTGCCTCAATTGCGGCAATTGTCTTGGGTGATTGTAATTAGTTCAATTCCAGTGATAATTTTAGGCCTGGGACAGCAATTTTTCGGTTGGAGCGGCATCGCTCAATTGCAGCCTGTTTTTGGCTGGGTACTCGAACCCCAAGGCAATCCCCCCGGCCGTATGGCTTCTGTATTTATGTACGCTAATATTTTAGCTTGCTATCTGACAATTGCTTTTATTTTAGCACTGGGACTGTGGATGGAAGAAGGCAGAAGGCAGAAGGCAGAAGGCAGAAGGCAGAAGGCAGAGGGAAGAAGGCAGAAGGAAATAATTAATGAATTGCAAATTACCAATTCCCAATTCCCAATTCCCAATTCCCAATTCCCAATTCCCAATTCCCAATTACCGATTCCCAGTTACCGATTCCTATTTTTAAGTTTGGCCGTGGTGGGAAATGCTGTTGCTTTGATTTTTACTAATTCTCGCAATGCCTGGGGGCTGGCAGTTTTTGCAGTTTTGGCTTTTGCATTTTATGCGGGTTATAAAAAAATATTAGCTGCGGTTTTTAGTGTGGCTAGCACAGTTTTTTTGTCTGCCTTTGGCCCCGAACCATTACGGCAGTATTTGCGAAGAATTGTCCCTGCTTTCTTTTGGGCTAGACTCACCGACGAGATGTTCCCAAATCGGCCGACAGCTACTTTGAGAACTACTCAATGGCAATTTGCTTGGTCGATGACGCAGCAGCGTCCTTGGACTGGTTGGGGATTGCGAAATTTTACGCCTCTCTATCAAGCTCAGATGCAAGAATGGCTTGGTCATCCTCACAGTTTGATACTAATGTTGACTGCGGAAACGGGAATACCGGCAACGCTTTTGTTGTTTGGTTTAGTTGGCTGGGTTTTGGCTAGGGGTGTTTTGCTGCTGGCAAATTGGCCGCATTTTCCTGGGGATATTAAGCAGGAAAAAATAGACGCAGAGGAAACTGAGAAAAATTCTATTTTACACAGCACGAATCTGGTGAATTGTCAACAGGAAAATTCAGGCGATCGCCTAATTTTTTTCAGTTATTTATTAGCCTTCGCCGCCTGTACGCTTTTTAACACTGTAGACGTGACGCTGTTTGATTTCCGACTCAATACTACAAGCTGGTTGCTGTTAGCCGCAATTTGCGGAGTCAGCCAGAGGGAATAGGGAATAGGGCATTGGGCATTGGGCATTGGGCATCGGGCATCGGGCATCGGGCATAGGTTATTGGTTATTAGAACGAACAACCAACAACCAATAACCAACTACTGACTAATGACTACTGACTAATGACTTCCTTTATTCCACTGTCACCGACTTCGCCAAATTTCGTGGCTGATCCACATCCAAACCTCGACGCGCTGCAATGTGGTAAGCCAACAATTGCAGCGGAATCACTGTTACAATCGGTGACAACAATTCATCCACCAAAGGCACGGGCAAAACGTGGTCAAAAATGTCGGCTTCCGCCACACCTTGCTTCGGCGTAACGCCAATTAAACGGGCGTCGCGGGCCTTGGCTTCCTGAGCGTTGGAAAGCACCTTTTCGTAGACGCTTCCGGGCATGGCGATCGCCACTACAGGCACTTTCGCATCCAAAAGGGCGATCGGGCCGTGTTTCATCTCTCCCGCCGGATATCCTTCGGCGTGAATGTAGCTAATTTCCTTCAGTTTCAGCGCCCCTTCCAAAGCAATCGGAAAGTTAATTCCCCGCCCCAAAAAGATAAAATCTTGGGTGTCTGTAAACTGGTGGGACAATTCCTCCACATACTGTTCTTGAATCTCCAAAAACTTCTCAATTTCTGCCGGCAACTGGCGCAAACCAGTAATAATTTCTGCCAATCTCTCAGTGCTGATTGTTTGCCGCTGGTGCGCCAAATCCAAAGCTAAGAAATAGAATGCCATCAACTGAGTGACAAAAGTTTTAGTCGCAGCAACGCCGACTTCTATACCGGCGTGGGTGTTGATTACCTGCGGCATCATGTGGGCGATCGAACTTTCGGTTCTGTTAGTAATGCCTAACATTCTCGCCCGGAATTTATCAGTAAAACCCGCGCGGCGCTGCTGTTCCATCCCCAAAGCAGCCAGCGTGTCCGCCGTTTCTCCCGACTGAGTTACCCCAATAGTTAAAGTATTTGCTGTCAGCGGTGCCGGTGCGTAGCGGTACTCAGAAGCGTACTGCACCGCAGTCGGAATATTAGCTAATTGTTCCAACAAATATTTGCCAATTAGCGAGGCGTGCCAGCTCGTTCCGCAGGCGAGAATTGAAATTTGTTCGACATCGGCGCAAAGTTCATTGGGCAAGTTGAGATTGATGGGAGAGTTCGGATTTCCTGGCTGCCAATCGCTGTCTAAATAAGCCTCCAAACAAGCTCGGACTACGGCGGGCTGTTCATAAATCTCCTTGTGCATGAAGTGTTTGAAGCCTTGTTTTTCGACTAAAACCGGACTCCAACCAAGGATGCGCGGGCTTTTTTTCAGCCTTTCCCCTGCAAAGCTGTAAACTTCCACTCCCATCGAAGTTAGCCTTGCCAATTCGCCATTTTCTAAGGACAAAACAGTGCGGGTGTGAGATACTAAGGCCGGCGTGTCGGAAGCGCAGAAAAATTCACCAGCACCAAACCCAATCACCAAAGGAGCTTGCTGTCTGGCGACAATTATTTCCTCTGGAAAATCTGCACAGATAACGGCGATCGCAAAAGCTCCTTCTAATTTATTTACCGCATTTAAAACCGTTTCCAAAAACGATAAATCAGCAATCTTTTCTGTTTTTTTATCTTTTTCTTCTTCCTTCTCCCTTCTTGCTTCTTTCAAAAATTCAGCTATTAAATGAGGGATAACTTCTGTATCGGTATCGGAGACAAATTTATGTCCCTTCGCTTTCAATTCTTCCCGCAACTCGCGATAATTTTCGACAATTCCATTTTGAACTACCGCAATTCGCCCGCTATTATCTAGGTGAGGGTGAGCGTTATATTCTTCTGGTTTGCCGTGAGTTGCCCAGCGGGTGTGTCCGATGCCGATGGGAGCCAGAGAGTCTATCTCTGCTAACTTTTCCCGGAGGTTGTGCAATTTGCCCTTTGCTCGGATGCAGGTAATTTCTCCTTCGGAGATGGTAGCGAGGCCCGCTGAATCGTAGCCCCGGTATTCTAGTTTCTCCAATCCTGCTAGCAAAATCTCGCTTGCTGCTTGCGTGCCGATATAGCCAACGATTCCGCACATTTAACGTACTACTCCTGCTTAGCGATCGCAATAAAACTCAAGTTTTATCATTTTTACCTTCTTCCGGCCCCGAATGCAGATTCCGCGACAAAAAAGAGGGGGCAATTTAATCGCCCCCTCTTTTGTGCCCGTAATTCGATCGGCGTGTCGATCGATATTTAGTAGGCTAGACCCATACTGCGAGTGGTTTCTGCTCCCAGGTAAACCCGGATGCTCAGAAAATCGGTGGGACAAGCAGTTTCGCACCGCTTGCAGCCTACACAGTCTTCGGTGCGGGGAGATGAGGCAATCTGAGCTGCTTTGCAGCCATCCCAGGGCACCATCTCCAAAACGTCAGTCGGACAAGCGCGGACGCATTGAGTGCAGCCGATGCAAGTATCGTAAATTTTGACTGAATGAGACATTGAATAAAGGCTCCCAACGAGTCACTAAAAATTTGCTGCCTCTGCGAGTGAACAGATTTGACGGCGAGGTGCCACCGCTATAGCCTGCACAGAGAATTAAAGGTTAGTCTACCGCAGTGCCTGGAAGCACTTCGCGAAAAAGCGACAAAACTTCACAGTTATTCACGCGGAGAGTCTTATCAAAGTAGGTTCCTACTGAGCAAGTCTGTGGTTAGAGGGGAGTTATCAAGGACGGACTTCTTTACTACAAATCTGTGCAAATCGATCGACTAAAAGCCTAATTTTTCTAACACGGGCTTTGTGGAAACAATATGTCGATCGAGTCCTAGTTTTTTCGGTTCCACACCCAAAGCCAAAGCCACCAATTGCGGTAAATGCAGCACCGGCAAACCCAATTTGCGCCCGATTACTTTTTCTACCTCCGGCTGTCGCGAATCCAAATTTAAATGACAAAGCGGGCAAGGCGTTACCATACAATCAGCGCCATTGTCAAGAGCATCTTGAATATGTTTGCCTGCCATCTGAAAAGATTGGTTAGTGGCATAACTCGCCAACGGCCAGCCGCAGCACTGCGTCCGCCCTCGATAGTAAACCGGAGTTGCCCCGATCGCCCGAAACACATTTTCCATCGATTCCGGTTGGTGCGGGTCATCGTAAAGCAGCTTATCCTGAGCTCGCAGCAGGTAGCACCCGTAAAAAGACGCGCACTTCAAACCCGACAGCTTGCGGGTGACACGCTTCTGCACCTCGTCGAGCCCGTAATCTGCCACGATCGCCCACAACAGATGTTTCACCTCGGTACTGCCTTGATAAGGCGAACAGCCTTGTTTTTCCAGTAAACCGTTGACTTTTTCTACGTAGTTGGGATCGGTTTTCTGAGATTCCTTGAGGCGATCGTCCACATGACCGATTACCCCTTGACAAGTGCTGCAATGCGTGAGTAAAGGCAGATTAAGTTCCTCAGCCAAAGCAATATTGCGGGCGTTGACAGTATCTTCGAGTAACTGCGAATCTTCCTTGAAAGTGCCAGAACCGCAGCAGGAAGCTTTCTTTAGTTCCACCAGTTCAATCCCCAACGCTTGAGTCAGTGCTTGGGTAGACAGGTAAAGTTCGCGGGCGGCTCCTTGGGCGACACAACCGGGAAAATAAGCATATTTGAGATTTGGGGATGGCATAATCGTTTCTGCAGGGGAGAAAAGGCAAGGGAAAAGAAACGAGAGCGCTGGAGGTCGGGATGCTTCCTGCTTCGTTTCTCCTCTCCATATCCTTACAGAAAACTAGCGTGAAAGCCCCCCTCTTTTAAGGCACAGATGAAACGCAGTTTTCAGGTTGGTGGCGGGGCGATCGCGCTAATTTGCTGAAGGCGCTTTTGGAAAAATCCCATCGCTGATGGTTCGTCTAGACACTGGAATCAATCGCACCGTCAAAGTTATGTATCTGCGATCGCTGCTGGGCAAGCAAAAATGAGTTACTAAGTTTGCCAGTTCGCAAAGGCGAAGGGCGAGCACATTAGCATAAGTAATTGTTAGGCGATCGAGCATAACACATCGTTACACCCGACCCATTAGAGTGTTATGATTCAAGAGTAAATAAGCCAAGGTGGCTGAACTACACCGTTAGCTTGCTGGGTTATCAGTGCGATTGTACTTCAATGCTGTCGGTAGTTGCAAAATCATCTGGTTCCAGACATAGCGGTAGTTTATGATACTGCTTTCATCTCACCCAAAATGTCAAATCATGCAGTCGGGTCAAGCACAATTCCCCCAAGCCGTCACAATTTACAAAGCTCCTCACAAATATCGAGGGCAACAGAGGTATTGCCGAGGAGTTCAATCAAAACTTCAAGAAGGCGTTCTTGAAGTTTTGATGATCGGGCAAGCTACGATCGATATTTCAAAACGTTTGAGTATGGCTAGGATAAAAATGACAATTTTGAGCGGAATGAGGTAGTCCTTAGCCGCCCATACTGCCTAAACATGAATGATTTGGAGGGAATTCAATAATGTTAAACTCAATAAGGTTCGACTGGCAACAGTTAGCCATGATCGAAGAGCTCAAAGAGTATTTTGAAACTGATTTCCACGGATTTAGTAAACGGATTGAGCATCATATTCATGAATTGCAGAAAATCGATTCAAAAGAGCTTGATAACCTCGCAATTTTACGAGTTCTTGAAGTTACAAATGGTTGCACTCAATGGGGATTTAGAAGAAAATATGAGGGATGCTTATCAGTTGAACAAACCCGTGAATGCATGAAGAAGGTGATTGGATTTATTCAAGATAAAAAAATCGACTTCCCAAGTGGAGAGTCGATTCATTTTACTTCATCCATTCAACAATTGATTGAGGAGGGACGTGGGCTTTACCAAGATGCCTTCAAGAAAAATATTGTCGGTAAAGAGAAAGAATACTATGCCTATTCGACGGCTCAGTTTTTAGTATACGGTCGCCCACGTTTGAATGCTGCACTTCAATTAGTAAAACAGGAGTTTGAATCTCTGTTTACAAAGTACTATATCGAAAAAGGTCGCAATTATATTGCCCCATATATGGAGGCGCTTCTTCCTGAAAATCCATGAAATGACGGGAATCATCCACAATTGATGGACAAAGTGCAATCTCTGATCTTGTAAGTAGAGTTGATGTTAAGCTTTCTAACAATTCGCTTGGAGCCGACTGGGGAAAGTCAGTGGTGTAGATGCAATGGTTTTGACAGCCCCTCAAGCACACCGTTAGGCGGAACAGATCGCGCCTGTTAAATTTGTCGTTTTTCAGCCGAGATTAAGCAAAAGCAAAGATGGTTGGCTCCGTTGTTGAGTCCAGAGAAGCTATGGGCGATCGCGAAACATAAGTAATTGTGAAGTGATGGGTGTATAACATATCCTTGGCTCTGACAAAAGTGATATTTTGGTGTTGAGATCGAGGCGCTCGTTTGCCGCTCAATTCAGCCGTTATGTGTAGGTTTTTATCGTAGGCGCATCCGGGAAACTCGGGGAGTACATGGTGCAGCAGGCGCTAAATAGGGGCTAAGAGGTGGTTTGTGTTTGTCGGGAACGCAGCGTAGGCAAACTCCATCGTTGTACAGATGCGATGTACAGATGCGATACTTCCATTGAGTCCGTTGAGGTTATCTGAGTGCGAGCGCAAGTAGGAAAGCAAGACGGATCGTATGCGTTTGGGCGTTGCTTTTGAGAATTTCTAGGGGACAAGCAGTCACTAGGGCATGATCTCTTGCAGATAGTCATTCAATCAGTCCGGGACGCAAAAATTGCTTTGCAACACTATTGGTAGCGGTAAGGTACGGTGTGCACCGCCAGATAGAGTTTATGCCTCCAGAACTATTCAAATAGCGATCGCCACCCCATAACAGTCCTAGAGTTGCTGCGATCGTCCGTGTCCCAATTGTCCCTGGCCCGTGTCACTTAGAAAAGCGGCCAGCCTTTGTCCTGCAGATCCCCCTTTCGGATAAGATTAGATACGCAGCAACCAATGAGGACACGATGTTATGAGCCAAGACGACATTTTTACTAGAGTCCAGAAAATTGTGAAAGAGCAACTGGAAGTCGAGCTGAGCGAAGTCAAGCCCGAAGCCAACTTTGCTAACGATTTAGGAGCAGATTCCTTAGATACAGTAGAGCTGGTAATGGCCTTGGAAGAAGAGTTTGATATTGAAATTCCCGACGAAGCAGCCGAAGGAATTACTACGGTTCAAGCTTGTGTAGATTACATCAGCAGCCAACTTGCAGCTCCAAAAGCATAAAATACCTGTTTTTTCCCCTAAGAGGAGAGAAGTTATAAAACTGGAAACTCCTCTTTAGTTCTGCGTTCTGGGTGTTTAATTTTTTGAAACTGAAATCATGACAAATTTAGAGCGTAAGCGCGTTGTTATCACGGGTCTCGGCGCGATTACACCGATCGGCAATACCTTGTCCGAATATTGGGACGGGTTGCTTGCCGGGAAGAATGGTATAGGCCCGATCACCTTATTCGACCCGTCGCGGCACGACTGCCGCTTTGCCGCAGAGGTGAAGGGTTACGACCCACACGACTATTTAGAGCGCAAGGAAGCAAAGCGCATGGATCGCTTTGCTCAATTTGGGGTGTCAGCCAGCAAACAAGCTCTTGCTGATGCGAAGTTTGAGATTAACGACCTGAACGCAGAACAGGTGGGTGTCATTCTTGGCACTGGCATTGGCGGCCTGAAGGTTTTGGAAGACCAGCAAGAGATTTATCTGAATCGCGGCCCCGATCGATGCAGCCCGTTTATGATTCCCATGATGATTGCGAATATGGCCGCGGGCCTGACGGCGATTCACACGGGCGCTAAAGGGCCCAACTCTTGCACGGTGACGGCCTGCGCTGCCGGCTCCAATGCCGTGGGCGATGCGTTTCGCCTAGTTCAGGCGGGTTACGCCCAAGCCATGATTTGCGGCGGTACGGAAGCTGCGGTGACACCTTTGTGCGTGGCGGGTTTTGCTGCGGCGAGGGCGCTTTCGACTCGCAACGATGACCCGACTCATGCTTGCCGTCCGTTCGATCGCGATCGTGATGGTTTTGTCGTCGGCGAAGGTGCTGGCATTCTGATTCTAGAAGAAATGGAACACGCTCTGGCGCGTGGCGCGAAGATTTACGCAGAAATCGTCGGCTACGGTTTAACTTGCGATGCGTATCACATGACTTCTCCGGTACCGGGGGGAGAGGGTGCGTCGCGGGCCATGGCTTTAGCGCTCAAGGATGGGGGTTTGACGCCGGATATGGTGAGCTATATCAACGCTCACGGCACAAGCACGCTTCCCAACGATTCTACGGAAACCAAGGCGATTAAAAAGACTTTGGGAGACCATGCTTACAAAGTAGCAATTAGTTCTACCAAGTCAATGACCGGTCATCTTTTGGGCGGTTCTGGGGGAATTGAGGCGGTGGCGACGGTAATGTCGATCGCCAATGACAAAATCGCGCCGACAATTAATCTGGAAAATCCCGATCCTGAGTGCGATTTGGACTATGTTCCTCATACAAGCCGCGATCTAAAAGTTGATGTGGCGCTGTCGAATTCTTTTGGATTTGGCGGCCACAACGTGACTCTGGCATTCAAGAAGTTTGTTCAGTAACGGCTAATCCAAAATCGAGAGTTAAAAGGTAAAAAATTAATTTTTTACCTTTGTAGGGTAGGCATCTTGCCTGCCCTAACTTTCTGAAGTATAACCGGAGCGATCGTATGAATCAACCAATTATTCGATTTTTGACAACAAAGAATTATAAAAATCTGCACTTAGATCCATCTGTAAATTTAAACAACCTTAATATATTTATCGGCTCAAACGGTTCAGGCAAAAGCAATTTCATCAGTTGTTTAAAATTTTTAAAAGATTGCCTAATAGCTATTCCTGACGCAAATCGGGACGTGAGTAGTTTTGAGGATGCTGTTTCTAAAATTGGTGGTGGTAGAATTTTAGATGTCAATGTTGAAAGTCCAGCAAAGGTCAGTATAGCTTGCTGTTTTTCGCAAATTAACCACACTGGTAATCTTCAAAAAGACAGCGCAATTCTTGATTTCAAACTTTATACCGATAGACAAAAAGTAAGGGCGAGCATCTCTGAAGAATATCTATATGGCGGAGAAGATTTGCAGGAAACTTCCAGCAGGCAACCTTTCTATTACTATAAATTGCATAACAGAGAATTAGGGCAAGGAGTTTTATCTGTTTACAAGTCTCTCGGTCAAGAGCCAACTCAGTTTGAACCTTTAGATAACATTCCTACCAATTCTTTTGGTTTGTTGACAATTCCGACACTGCTTGAAAATAGTCTATTACCACCAGAAACTACACCTATTTACAAAATTAGAAGAGAATTAATTGAATTTATTTCAAAATGGCAATTTTATAATGCCAATAACATGAATTTGAATTCAATCAGAACCGCCGAACCTAAAATAGGTGGCAGTGATATTTACTTATCTGCATCGGGAGATAATCTGCCTTTAGTATTGTACAATTTAAACCAAAAATCTATCAATTTTGAAGATAGCATTAACGAGGCAATGAAGTCCATCCTGCCAAAAACTCGTCGCCTTAGAGCTTTACCTTCGGGTCGCCTATCTCTCACTGTAGAATGGTATTTTGAAGGTATTGATGATGAAGCATTCTACCTAAATGAAATGTCGGATGGAACTGTCAGGATGCTTTGTTGGGCAACTATATTACATTCTCCACTTCTTCCTTCTTTGATAGTCATTGATGAACCTGAATTAGGATTGCACGTCTCGTGGATGCCAATTTTAGCTGAGTGGATTAAAAAAGCTGCCACCAGAACTCAGATAATTATTACCACACATAGTCCCGACCTTTTAGATCACTTTACCGATCGTTTAGAGAATGTTCTTTGTTTTTATCCCGAAAACAGAACGTATTTCTCAGTCAAATCTCTTTCAAAAGAACTGCTGAAGCCAAAACTTGAAGAGGGATGGCAATTGGGCGACTTATACCGTGTTGGCGATCCAAGTATTGGAGGATGGCCGTGGTAGTGTGGGTTTTCTCTGGTGGCGGTGAGGCTGAGGTTAGAGGATTCTTTCCTTTTTTAGAAAAAACTTTTCCGGGCTGTAGATTTGAACGAAAAACACCAGTTCGCCAAAAACCCGGCCCTAAAGCTAATAAAGCAGGTAGTTATGGAAGAACAGGTCAAAGCTTAATCGAGCAAATAAAGCAAGAATTACCGATCGCCTTAAAAGCGGAAGCAAATAAATGCGACTTGATTTTAGTTTTTGACGATTTGGATTGTCGCGATTCTCAGACACAAAAATCAAAAATATTGGTAGAGTTATCAAAAATACCCGAATGTGCTGACATCGAAAAATTTGTTGGGTTTGCCGCGCCGGAAATCGAAGCTTGGATTATTGCTGATTGGAATAATTCAATAGCTAAACATTCAGATTTTCGTCGAGGCAAAAGACATGAACGGATGCGTTGGTGGCTAAGTACACAAAGAAAAGTTTCTTTTGAGAATCCAGAAGCATTTAGTGAATACGATGCTGAAAAAGATTGCTGTCGAGAAAAACTATCAGAATATTTAATTGAGTCAAGTGTTCAAGATGAACTCGATCGCGATAAAGCACGCTTTTCTAAAGGAGATCATACTCCTTTGCTATTGAGGGAAATCGATCCAAATGAAGTCCAGAAAAAATGTCCCTTATTTCGCGAACTCTATAACTATCTCAATAATTTTTGTCGTTGTCCATAAAGGGTCAGATAAAAATTTATTTAAGTAAACTGTAAGCCAACTTTTGCAAAGCATTAGTAGTGTTAAATTAGATTTTCCCCAAAACAAAAAGCGCCCCTATTTCTAGGAGCGCTTTTTGTCAATCTCAGACTAAAACTTAGCCATTGATGGAAGGAGCAACCAAAGCTACTGGAGTGACTTCACTAGCAGCCAAATCAAGCGGGAAGTTGTGAGCATTGCGCTCGTGCATTACTTCCATACCCAAGTTAGCGCGGTTGATGACATCAGCCCAAGTATTGATGACACGACCTTGAGAGTCGATAATCGATTGGTTGAAGTTGAAACCGTTCAAGTTGAAAGCCATCGTGGAGATACCCAAAGCGGTAAACCAGATGCCTACTACTGGCCATGCACCTAACAAGAAGTGCAAAGAACGGCTGTTGTTGAAAGAAGCGTATTGGAAAATCAAACGACCGAAGTAGCCGTGGGCTGCAACGATGTTGTAGGT